>CAZUEB010000030.1:0-11516 GCA_964619115.1 uncultured Dehalococcoidales bacterium | reverse complement strand
GCCCGATGCTATGATTGTATTGAATTGCCTGGTCGAATAATCGGCTGGGTTGCTTATGGAAAGCATTAACGGTTTATTTTTAATATTATTTCTGATATCCTTGATAGCGGCAGCATTCTTCTGCAGTGCTGAGACGGCTTTTATTGGCATGCAGAGGCTCCGACTCAAACACCTGATTCATACCAATCACCACAATGCTAAGGTCGTGGCTAAGATTTTGGACCGACCGGAGAAATTCCTGGCTACTGTCCTTTTGGGCATCAACTTCTTTGAGACCGCAATGGCTACTCTGGGAACGGTGATGGCTATATCGCTATGGGGTGAGAATTTGGGGGCAGCCATAGCCACGATTTTAATTACAATAATAACCTTGGTTATTGTCGAATTTATTCCCAAAAGCTTGAGCACCCGCTATGGAGAGAGAATCGCGTTGCTCTATGCCAAGCCTATAGAATTCATCTCGATTATTTTTTATCCCTTCGTCTATGTCCTGAATCATATCGGCATAAGATTTACCAATGTTACCAAGGAAGGAGCCGAGTTGAGGCCGACGATTAGCGAGGAAGAGTTCCGCACCGCTATTACCGTCGGTGAGGCCGAAGGTGTCTGGGAGGAAGAGGAAGCCGAGATGTTGCATAATGCATTCGAATTCGCCGACCGGCCGGTTAGCGAGGTAATGCAGCCGCGAACAGAAGTTACCTGGCTGAGGCAAGGGATGAGCATAGCTACCTTTCTTGAGGTATATCGTCAGTTTCCCTTCTCACGCTTTCCGGTTTATAAGGGAACTACAGATAACGTGATCGGAGTTTTATCTATTAAAGACGTGCTAATGGCTCAAGCTAACAAATCGCTGATTCCGGATAGCCCGATTGATGAACTGGTGCGACCGGTTCATTTCGTGCCCGAGACCAAGCGCCTGGGCGAGCTTCTGGCTGAAATGCGAGATAACAATTATCACATGGTAGCAGTAGTTGACGAGTACGGTGGGGTTGCCGGCATAGCAAATCTGGAGCACCTGACTCAGGAAATAATGGGCGTTATTGGTGACGAGCTGGCTGGCAGAGAGACGGACTTTGTAGCTATCGACGCCCATACTTTCGAAGTCGATGCCGGACTCAGGATAGAGGAAGCCAACGAGGAACTGGATTTAGGGCTGCCCGATGGCGACTATGAGACTGTAGCCGGCTTCATTCTGAGCCATCTGGGGCGCATTCCGAAGCAGGGTGAGCACTTAAAATATAAGGAACTGAAACTGACTATACTTAAAATGCGAGGGCGAAAGATAGAGAGGATTCTGGTAACCAAGGAAAAGGATGCAGCGCCTGCGCCTTAAGTTCAGCCGTGGTCAAGAACTCAAGTTCCTTTCACACTTAGATTTGATGCGTCTTTGGGAGAGGGCTCTGCGGCGGGCTGGACTACCTTTAGCTTATTCGGAAGGTTTTACTCCTCACCCGCAGATTGCCCTGGCAGCTCCTTTATCAGTAGGTATCACCAGTCAAGCTGAGTTAATGGACGTGGTCTTGCCCCGATGGTTACCTCCGCAAACTTTTATGGCTCAAATAGGGGAACAATTGCCTCATGGAATCGAACTGCTGGAGGTCTGGCCGGTAGGGCCGAAAACTCCGTCACTTCAATCTCAGGTCAAATTTGTCGAATATAGGATTGAGGTAGAGACAGAAAAAGAAAAACAGGAAATCGAGATTGCTTTGCAAACTCTACTTTCAGCCAAGGAGCTGCCGTGGCACCACCTCAGAGATACAGGAACCCGCCACTATGATTTGCGTGCCCTGATAGATGACCTGTGGCTTATAGACTGCCGCGAATCTTTATGTGTTTTGGGAATGAGATTGCGCTGCGATGAAAAAGGCACTGGCAGACCGGAACAAGTGGCTAAAGCTCTGGGCTTCTCGCAACGTCCTAAATTAATCCATCGCACCAATCTGATCTTGAACTGAATCTAATTTGATTAAGTAATGCAGCTAGCAGAACCTCGTTTAGATACCAAGCGTCAAGAACTGGCTAAAGAATATGCCAGGATTATAAGGCAACTGTCCTTCTTCGAGATGGCAATAGTCGGCATACTATTTGTAGGGCTTGTTTTCGGCGGCTTATCAGCCAAACTGGGCTACTTCTTAGCTTTTCCCCAGCCCTGGGCATCAGCCTTGTACTTTATTATTCTGGTGATCTGCTTGGGTGTAATCATGATGCCATTGACCCACTACCAGGGCTTTATACTGCCGCATCGTTACGGTCTATCAAGTCAAAATTTTGGTGCCTGGCTGGCAGATAGAGCTAAAGCCTCAGCCATGGGCTTTGTATTGGGTATGGGAATGGTAATCCTTATCTACTGGTTATTGGACAACTTCCCAGACGTCTGGTGGTTATGGGCTGGTATATCGGTACTGCTGCTCAGCTTACTGCTAACGCGGCTGACTCCGACATTACTCCTGCCTATTTTCTTCAAGTTAGAGCCTCTGGGTGATTTGGAACTCAAGCGAATGCTGATTAATCTGGCAAAGCGGGCACAAACCCAAATTGTCGGTGTATTTACCATGAATTTGAGCAGTAAAGGCACTACAGCTAATGCCATGTTAGCCGGCCTGGGTAAGACTAGAAGCATTATTCTGAGTGATACTCTGCTTCAGCAATACACTGCGGAGGAGATTGAGGTAATACTGGCACACGAATTGGGCCACCATATCCACCGTGATATTCCCAAGCTTATCGCTATTCAAACTATGGCGGTTTTGCTAGCTTTCTATCTGTCTGATTGGGTTTTAAGAGCCAGCGTTACACCTCTGGATTTTCAAGGGATTGCCGATGTGGCAGCCTTTCCTCTGCTGGTTCTATCTTTAGCCGTTTTTAGACTGATGTTAACGCCATTCATTAATGTCTATAGCCGTTATGTAGAGACATCAGCTGACGAAGCCGCCCTGGAACTGACGGCCAACCCGCAGGCTTTCATCGCGGCAATGACCAAGCTTACCGATAAGAATCTGAACGTAGCCGAACCCAGCCGCTGGGTGGAACTACTATTTTATGACCACCCACCATATAATAAGCGCGTAGACTTGGCTCAGCGCTATAATCTGAAGGTTTCTTAGGGAGGTAGACGATTAGGCTTATACTGGTTAGACATGGCGAAACTGCATGGAATCAGGAAAGACGGATCCAGGGTGGCAGTAGCGACACCGAATTAAGCGAGGTTGGGATAAAACAGGCAGAGAGGTTGGGGTTAGCTCTGAAGGAAACAAATATCGACGCTATTTACTCCAGCCCGTTAAAACGCGCTTCTGATACAGCACAGGCTATTGCCAGCCGCCATCGGCTAACCGTGCAAATTGAGCCCGATTTGCGGGAGATGGAAGTTGGCGAACTCGAAGGCATATCTATAGCTGAACTCGGCACCAGTTTCGGTCAGTTCCTGCTCCAGTGGCGGCAGGGACAGGGTTTGGAAAAGCTGCCCGGCGGTGAGAGTGTAGCTGAACTGGCGGATAGGGTATGGGCAACAATTGGGCGTATAATTAAGAGGCAAGAAGAGGGAACAGTAGTGGTGGTAAGCCATTTCTTCACTGTTGTGGTCACTATCTGCAAAGCCCTGGGATGGCCGCTCACCACATTGGAACGCATTAGAGTGCAGACGGGCAGTATTAGTATAATCGATTTGGAAGATGGGCAGCCTCGTTTGCTGTCACTGGGTGACACCTGCCATCTGAAAGAGGGCTGAGGTGGTCAGAAAAGACAGAACGCTGGAACAAAGAGTTATCAACTTTATCCAGCAACACAACCTTTTTTCAACTGGTGATAAGCTGGTGGTGGCTGTTTCCGGCGGTGCCGACTCAGTTTGTTTGTTTCACATTCTGGCACAGCAGCGGGAAGAGCTTGACATAGAACTACATGTAGCTCACCTCAATCACCAGCTTAGAGGTGCCGAAGCCGACTCTGATGCCATATATGTCTCCGATTTATCTCATAAACTTGGCGCGCCAATAATTATTGGGTGTCGAGATGTGGCAGCATATCACGCCAAAAAAGGTGGCTCGCCAGAGGAAGCCGCCCGGGAGGTTCGTTATGGCTTCCTGGCTGAGGTAGCCGAGAGAACAGGCGCCTCTAAGGTAGCAGTAGGGCATACCCGCGATGACCATATCGAGACTATTATGCTGCATTTACTGCGTGGGACTGGCACAGCAGGACTACGTGGTTTACAGTCTCGTTCCGCATTACCATACTGCGAAAGCGTGGCACAGCTTGAAGTAGTGCGCCCATTGCTTGAAATCACCCGGCAGGAGACACTGGACTACTGCCAGAGATACAGTCTGGCTCCGCAAAGCGATTCATCCAACGCATCGCTTTCTCATTTGAGAAACCGTGTCCGCCTCGAATTGCTACCCTTGCTCAAAAGCTATAACGCCGGCATTGACGAAGCTCTAATCAGGCTGGCGGATATTGCCGGAGATGACATCTCCTTTATTGAGGAGCAAGCCTCATTGCTATGGAAGGAATTAGTCAGAGAGGAAGATGAGGCAATCTATCTGGACATAAATAAGACGGTTGTCTTACCGCATGCCATACAGAGACAGGTCTTTAGAAGGGCAGTAAAGCAACTTCGAGGTAACCTTAAGGATGTTGAGGCCGACCATATTGAGGCTATGATGGATTTCCTATCAAAACCGGCGGGTAAAAAACTGTGCTTGCCAGATGGCCTGGTATTGTCCACAGAGTATGGTCGTCTAATCTTGGCCTCGCCTAAGGCTTCAACCTGCCCATTACCTCCAATTAAAGGTATATCCCATATTAATATTCCCGGCAAAACCAACCTGCCTGGCTGGCAGATTAGAACGGATATAGCACAAGAAGTGGTCGGCGACGACGATAGCCTTGCTGCCAGCTTTGATTTGGCTAAGGTCGGAAAAGAATTGATGGTGCGGCGACGCAGACCTGGTGACCGTTTTCAACCTTTAGGTATGAGTCAAACAAAAAAGCTCCAGGACTTTATGGTTGACTCCAGAATTCCCAGTTCCTGGAGGGACCGAGTACCATTGATTTGTTCGCCTGAACAAATATTGTGGGTAGTCGGCTGGAGAATAGACGACAGGGTTAAAGTAACTGAACACACGAAAGATATACTGCTTATAAAGTTTGAAAGGTTGACCTGATGACAGTAGATTCGGAGCTGCGTATAAGGCGGCTCACTATAGATGAGGCTTTACCGAAGCTTGACCGCTACCTGAATTCTGCCTTCATGGCTGGAATGCCCTCTGTACGCATTGTCCATGGTAAAGGAACGGGGGTGCTCCGTAAAGCAGTACATGAGACACTGGCTGAACATCCTCTGGTAAAGTCCTTCCGGTATGGTGACTGGGGTGAGGGAGGAGCAGGGGTCACAATAGTTGAGCTAGCAAATCAATAGCATCGTGGCTGGGCTAGAGGCATAATCCTTATAATAGGAGACAGTAATGGCTACAAAGACAGTGAGTATCTCCAGACAGATGTGGTACGAAGAGGGAGAACTTCAACTTACATTCCCTGAGTCATGGGAGGTGGTGCCTTGTTTGATGAACGGGCATGGCGCTCCTCAAGTAACTCCAGAGCAGATAAAAGCTGCCTTAGATAATCCTATAGACAGCCCCACGCTCAGAAAACTGGCCCGAGGCAGAACTGAAGTGGCAATAGCCTTCGATGATATCTCTCGTCCTACAAGAGTTGCTGATTTGCTACCATACATCCTGAAGGAGCTGGACTCAGCGGGTATTCCCGATGGGTCTATCAGATTCATATGTGCTACCGGTGCCCACGGTGCTCAAACCTTTCAGGATTTTCAGAAGAAGCTGGGCTGCGAAATACTGGATAACTTTCCGGTTTATAACCATAACCCGTACGAGAACTGCACGTATGTCGGCCAGACATCCACGGGTACCAGGCTTTCCGTAAATTCCGAGTTTATGAGCTGTGACCTGAAAATCGGTATCGGCTCGGTAATCCCTCATGCCCAGAGCGGCTTCGGCGGTGGCGGAAAGATTGTCCTGCCCGGTATAGCTTCCATAGACTCAATTGAGAACTTCCACCGCTGGGAGATAAATGCCAGAGAATCCGGGCATGGCAATATCGTAGGCCCCGGCCATTATGTCGAAAACCCCATGGTGAAGGATTTCAATGAGGCGGCAAAAATGGCAGGTCTCGACCTCAAGATAGACACTATAATCAACGGTATAGGGCAACCTTGCGCCATATTTGTGGGTGAGCCACAGGCAGAATACTACGAGGCAGTTAAGTTTGCTGTTCAGCACTATGCTACAAAGCCCGTCCCGGGAGCCAACGTGGTTGTAGTTAACACCTATGCCAAAGGTAATGAAGCTATACTCGGCTTGCTTATAGGTATAATGATGCTTACTGAAAGGGGTGGTGACCTGGTATTAATCATGGATTGCCCCGCAGGCCAGGTAGTGCATTATCTTCTGGGTAGTTTCGGTGAAAAAGCCAGAGGGCGCTTATTCAGCGCGGTCAATTTTAAACTACCGTGGTTGAAAAGGCTGGTGGTATTATCACCGCAGTTTGAGAAATCCATGACCGATTGGCTGGCGATACCCGATACCAAATGGGTAAAGACATGGCCGGAGGTGATGGATATTTTGAATCAGGACTTTCCAGACGGCACCAGGGTAGCTGTTGTTCCCGATGGCACTGTTCAGTACCTGTAGTTCCCGTAGTTCTTGGAGAGATGAAATGGTTGCAGCAAACGAGGAACTTACAGAAAAATTTAAGACAGAAGCTATCAAGGCAGGTGCTGTAGTATATAAGGCCAAGGGTATCAAAGACGCCAGCAATTATGTGCTGACTCTAGCACAGGAACGCAAGGTGAAACATGCAGTTAAGTCAAAATCCAAGTTAGCTGATAAGCTCAGCTTGCGAGAACACTTTGAAAAGGCTGGCATCGAGGTAAAAGATACCGACTTTGAGGAATGGATTACCCAACTAGCCGGGGAGAAGCCTTCTGGACGGAAAACCATTAAGCAGGTGGCAGAGCTTATATCCAAGGCGACAGGCAAAAAACTAAATCCTGACCCTCAGCTCTTGTTAGGTGCTGCCAACCGAGCTATCAGACAATCATGTATCGATGCTGACATGGGTATCTCAGAAGCCGGTGTTGCCATAGCTGAGACCGGAACTCTAGTCATCATGGGTAACTCAGGTGATTCTCGGCTGGCCGCTGTATTACCGCGCATACATTTGACAATGGTTGACTGCGAAAACATAGTCCCGACTCTGGAAGATGCTACTGCCAGGATTAAGTCACCTGGCAGAAACATGGCAGACGGCGATGTCTCAAGCTACGTTACTTATATCACTGGCAGGAACACCACTGCCGATATACCCGGTGCTATACTGGCCAGGGCTCAGGGTCCTGAGGAGGAACACATCCTGCTGCTAAACAAGGCTACAATCAATCGAGGTATAGCATGAGCCGAGCCATGATAAAGCGCGTGCACAAGGCGCTGGCAGATGAAAATTTACAGACTGCCCTTACCAGATTGATGGGGCTGATTAAGTTCGCCCGCCAGATAGCATTCACCGACATAGATTTCGAATCTCTAAGCAAGGAAATACGCCGTGTTAAGGAGAAATCAATTGCCAACCTTCCACAACTGGTTGAGCAATTCAAGTCACAAGCTACTAAAGCCGGCGCCGTAGTTTATGAAGCCGAAGATGCCGAGGATGCCAATGATTATGTACTGAAGCTGGCTAAGAAACACAATGTGCAAAATATCGTCAAGTCTAAATCCATGCTGGGCGAAGAGATTGGACTCAGGGAACATCTTGAAAAAGCTGGCATCAAGGTAACGGAAACCGACATCGGCGAATGGATTGTTCAGCTGGCTGGAGAGAGACCGGCGCATATAGTAGGACCGGCAATACACAAGACCATCGAGCAGGTAGCTGAGCTTATCTCTAAGGCGACCGGTAAGGAGTTTGGGTCTGACCCTCAAGCTCTGCTGGATGCAGCACGTCATGCCTTGAGGCAGACCTATATAGATGCCGGCATGGGTATTTCGGGGGCTAATATCGCCATAGCTGAGACGGGAACCCTGGCCATCGTAACCAACGAGGGGAACGGATGCATGGCGACCACTCTGCCTCCAGTTCATGTGGCAGTAGTCGGCTATGAGAAGATAGTCTCGAGGTGGAAAGACGCCGCAGCCATATTCAGATTACTCAGCAGATGCACCGCGGGCATGAAGATGCCGGTATATATCTCCCACATCACCGGTTCTGGTCGTACCGATGCCATTCCCGGGTCAACGCTTCACGGCGCCGGATGTCCCGGTGAAGTCCACACTGTTCTGGTGGACAACGGGCGCTTGCAGATGAGGGAAGCTGATGATTTCAGGGAAGCACTATATTGCATCAAATGTGGTGCCTGCCTTAATGTCTGTCCGGTTTTTGCCTCGCTCGCTGGGCAGACTTACGGCTACATATACCAGGGTGGCATCGGCGCTATATTGACAGCATTTTTACACGGAATCGATGAGGCGGAAGACATAGCCAGCTTGTGTCTGGGCTGCATAGCTTGCAAGGAAGTCTGTCCAGTTCGCATCAATATACCACGGATGATAACAAAATTAAGAGCCAGTCTGGCAGAGGAAAAAGGCTTGCCCTGGATGAGCAAGGTGGCTTACCAAAGTATCTTAAAGCATCCGCAAAGGTTAGATAGCACGGTAAAAGCCGGCTCATATTTATTGCGACCTTTCGCCGGTAAGGATTCTATCATAAGGCAGCTTCCCTATCCGTTGAACTCGCTGACTCAAGCCATCAGCTTACCGGCACCGCCGCATCAATCATTACGTGACAGGTTGAAGGACTATTGGACACCAAAGAAAGTGGACAAGCCTAAGGTTGCTTTCTATTCCGGCTGCATTGCCGCTTATGCCTATCCCGAAATCGGTGATGATATGATCAGTGTCATGAAAAAATGCGGCGCAGAGCCTTATTACCCGGCAGGTCAAGCATGCTGTGGTGCTCCGGCCTTTTTTGCTGGTGACGTTGAAACGGCTTTGAGTTTAGCCAAAACGAACATCGCCGCCTTGGAAGAAATGAGTCCGGACTATATCGTCACCGTATGCCCGGGCTGTGCTGCCGTGATAAAACGGGAATACCCAGAGTTAACCGCCAGTGAGCCAGAGTGGAACCAGCGAGCCAGAGCCATTTCTAATAAAATTCGTGACTTTTCGCAGCTAGTCCTGGAGCTGGAGCCTTCGTCAGAAAAAAAGCCTCCACGGAATCATAAAATTACGTATCACGACCCCTGCCATCTTAAACGAGGTATAGGTATATTCAACGAACCCAGGGAATTGCTTGAACGAGAGGGTTTCGAACTGGTCGAAATGGCAGATGCTGATGCCTGCTGCGGCTTCGGTGGCCACGTTGTTCTCGACTACCCAGAGCTATCCGCCGCGGTCTTAAAACGAAAACTTAAAAACATCGAGACAACCGGCGTTGACACTGTGGTGACCAACTGCTTGCCTTGTGTCCTCCAGCTCAGAGGTGGCCTTGATAAACAGCATAGCAACATAAAAGTAATGCACAGCGCTGAACTGCTGGCGAAATGCCGGGAGGTCACACAATAATATCTCACCACGTCCTGAAAATGATTGTTTAAGTAAACCATGATATTATAATGCTTAAGGCAACTATTTAAGATGAACTCAAGGCTCACTTGTAAAGTGCTGTTTCCTGCCCTGGCTGTTCTTACTGCTCTGGGCTTGCTTACAGGTAGCCCCGGGACAATTGACGCGAGTGACCGGGCTTATCATTACGAGTCCATAAATGTCGACATTAAGATTCTGGAAAATTCGGATATAGTAATCAGCGAGACGCAGACATTCGCCTTCACGTCGGGCGATTTTCATTACGGATTCCGATGGATACCCACCGAAAGGCTTGAATCAATCGATAACGTGGAAGTCTGGGAAGGTGACCGGCAATATCCACTGAATACTTCGGTTAAAGATTGGATAGATATCCGGCAGAAAACTGGCAAGTCGCCGGGTGGCGACAACTATGCTTATGCCACCTGGAAGGAAAAAGACAAATTCTGGATCGGCTGGTGGTTTCCGGAGACGGTTAACAGCAGACGCGCTATAGAGCTAAGATACACGATTCACGGTGGTCTGCGCATTAACAGTCCTGCTGACCAGCTATACTGGAAAGCCATTTTTGGCGACCGCGACACATATGTGGGCTCGAGCAAAGTAGTCGTTCATCTCCCTCAATCCGTGCCAGCAGAGCGTCTCTCCATCTACAGCTATGGTGTATCCGCCACCAAGAGTATAATAGATAACCAGACCATAGAGTTCCTCACCGGCACAATACCTCCTGCTGAAGAACTCGAACTCAGGGTCTATTTTCCCCACGGACTGGTCAGCGGTTCACCACCTGCATGGCAAATAAAGCTAGAAAAACAAGAAGCCTACAACAACGAGGTGAAGCCGATAGTCAACCTTTTCCTGATGCTATTCGGATTAGTCGTTGTACCGCTGCTTGGCTCGCTCTGGATACGCCGTGCCTTCAGCAAAAGAGGCCGTCCGCCCGCAATCGGTCTGGTATCGCAATCACAATACTCGCCTCCGGGTGACCTGCCTCCGGCTTTGGTGGCTCTGCTAACCCGTGCCAGGGCGGGCTCAGCAGAACTCACGGCTACAATATTTCATCTGGCAAATAAAGGTATCCTGGAAATAGTGCAGACAGAAAAACAGCGTTTGTTTGGCAAACAGAAAGACATCCTGCTCATAAAAGCCAAGGATGGTGAGAAATTCTCCTTCGAAAAACTGCTAACACGGACTTTGTCCAATCGCGAAGGGAAATTGCTTTCAGAGCAAAAAACTCGACTCCCGCAACTCCTCAAAGAATTCAGCCAGGAAGTAGAACGGGACGCCGTAAAGCAGAGGTTTTTTGAGGAGGCACCGTCGCAGTCAGTCAAACGCCTGCAAACTCCAGGATTCTTACTCATATTTTTTGCCATGTTCCTCGGCCTGCCATTATTCATTTTCCTGGGCCAGTATGCTGAGATGATATTCGTTCCTTTTGTGGTACTCATTTTTATCGGTATGGCAGCATTAATACTATCATCGAGACTGCCAAAGCGAACTGAGACAGGTGCCCTGGAGGCTGCCCAGTGGAAAGCTTTCGGCAAGTATCTCAAGAAAATGGTCAAAGATAAGCAACTGGCTACTGATAATATGGGATACTGGGACTCTTATTTTCCATATGCCGTAGTCTTCGGCTTGTCCCAGGGCTGGGTAAAACAGTTTACCGAGCTTGAGGCTCCGACACCAATCTGGTTTTATACTGCTACTGATACAGGCCACGGTATAACCCCCGGCACCGTGACTGCCGCATCTACACCATCGCTAGGCTCTATAAGCAGCGCCTTCAGTGGCATGGTAAACATGGTGCAAGGAAGCTTTTCCGGCGGCAGTGGCAGTAGCGGTGGTGGAGGTGGTGGCGGAGGAGGCGGTGGA
>CAZUEB010000029.1:0-11586 GCA_964619115.1 uncultured Dehalococcoidales bacterium | reverse complement strand
AACACTATCGCTCAAGCATAGTCAAGAGCTTTTATTTTCAAATTGATACACTACCCTATAACGTGTAAAATAAAGGCATGACTGAGAAACGGAAGGGGACGGACTGGGATAAGCAGCGTGTTCGGGCGCTGCGGCAACACCTAGACCTAACACAGGCCAAGCTAGCTGAAGAATTAGGCACCCGCCAGCAGACGATCAGCGAATGGGAGACGGGAATGTACAAACCGCGAGGGACCTCGGCAACATTGCTCACCCTTGTTGCCGAGCGTTCCGGTTTTAAATATAAGCCATCGAAATAAAGCTAAAAATTTTTTCACTTTATATACACGCAAACGTGTAGAAAGGAAATGAATACAAAGGTCACGGAGAGGCTCATTTCTCATATCTGGCAACACAAGCTGGTTGCAGAGCTGGTCACTGACAGTGGCGACCAGCTTCACGTAATCCACCCGGGCAGAAGCAGCACCATACCCGGCTGCGATTTTCAGGATGCTGTCTTCACCATCAACGGCAAGGCGACAACCGGCAACGTCGAGTTACATGTCAAATCCAGGCAGTGGCAGAGCCACGGACATCACCGGGACCCGAAATACAATAACATAGCCCTGCACGTCGTATGGTGGCACGATAGTCAAGCTCCTATCCTGCTCCAGAACGGTAAAACTGTGCCCACGGTTTGCCTGGACTGCTTTCTCGGTAGCACATTAGGCGAGCTAGAAACTCAAATCAACCTGTCCGGTAATACTCTGCCCTGTTGCCCCGAGGTTAGAAGGCATGCAGATACTGAGAGTTTAAAAAAACTGCTCACCGTAGCCGGAATGGAAAGGTTTGTCGCTAAGACAGGTTCATTCCGTATGGCTCTGAATGAAGAGGCTGACGGAGAGGTGCTTTACCGCGGTATCGCCAGAGCCCTGGGATACACTCAAAATGTCGAGCCCTGTGAAGAGCTGGCAAATAAGTTGCCCATCGGCACCCTGGGGAAAATACAAACCAAAACTGATAGCGTCAGGCAGGCGCTGGTTCTGGGCACTGCCGGACTACTGCCCTCCCAGCGGCACAGGTCAGTTGAAGACAGGGAGACAAATAAACTGGAAACAATATGGCAATCCCTGGGTATAACTGAAACCATGAAGGAATCCGACTGGTGCTTTTTCAGAGTTCGGCCAGACAACTTCCCCACCCGCCGTCTCATCGCTCTCAGCTATCTTCTATCCCGCTATCACCGAACAGGACTGCTTCGGGGAATAATCCAACTGGTAAGGAAAGCATCTGCCAGGACTGAACATCTATGGCTGGAAGGCGGTTTTGTCATCTTTGGCCAGGGCTACTGGGCAAAGCATCTGGATTTCGGCATGGCTATGAACAGAAGCTCGGCCCTTCTCGGCAAGGAAAAAGCCTCCGCAATAATAATAAATGCCGTGCTACCATTTGCCTGCGCCTGGGGGGAGCTAAGCTCTGACCTGAAGCTAAAGAGAAAGGCAGCTGAGATTTACAGCCGCTATCCCGGAGCAGGAGACAATGAGCTAATCCGGTATATGAAGAAGCAACTCATGCTCAATCCCGAAGCTCGCCTTTCTGCCTGCCAGCAGCAGGGGCTGATTTATATCTTCAAGACCTGCTGCCGTCATAGAAATTGTGCCGCATGTCCCGTAGCCCTTAACCGATGCTGAGGCTGGGTATAACATCAATGTCATAACCATTGATTTTACCCGACCGATAGTGATAATAACCACAGGCTGCAATCATAGCCGCATTATCGGTGCAAAGGCTCGGAGATGGTACGAGAACCGGTAAAGGTGAATTACAGGTGAAACAGTCGCGGAGGGCTTCGTTGGCAGCCACACCACCGGACAACAATATCTGCTCCACCCCCAACCTCTCCGCAGCCTGTATAGTTTTGGTGACTAAAACGTCCACTACCGCCTCCTGAAAGCTGGCTGCCGCCTCAGCTATCTTAGAAGAATCTGAAAAGTCATTGTCTCTGACCAGATGGAGCAGAGCTGTCTTCAAACCGCTGAAGCTGAAATCATCGCTGCCCCTAAGCCAGGCCCGGGGTAAAGGAAATGATGCTTCCCTGTCCCTGGCAGCCTTCTCAATGGCCGGGCCTCCGGGATAACCCAGACCCAAAATCCTGGCTGCTTTATCGAAAGCTTCGCCGGCAGCGTCATCCCTGGTCCGCCCCAGTTTCTCGAACTCACCGTGACCCATCATCAGCACCAAATCGCTATGCCCCCCGGAGACGATAAGGCAGAGACAGGGGAAAACAGGCTTATCCTCACTCAGCCAGTTAGCATAGATATGACACTCAAGGTGATTAACCCCGATGAGAGGCAAGCCATGGGCTAAAGCCACCGCCTTAGCCACATTCACCCCCACCAGCAGCGAGCCAGCCAGACCCGGACCTATGGTCACGGCAACGGCATCAATATCCTGCCAGATGGCTTTAGCCTCAGCCATGGCACCCTCCAACACCGGCAAGGCTGCAATCAAATGCTGCCTTGAAGCTACCTCGGGTACAATGCCGCCGTAGCGACTGTGTATATCTACCTGAGAGGAAACGACGTTCGATAGAATGTCAACTCCATCCTCAACCACCGCCGCCGCAGTTTCATCGCAGGAAGTCTCAATTCCCAGGATTTTCATAATCAGGATTATAGCACAAGCTCACAAAACTGCCTGGATTTAGCTTTAGTGAGGATTAGTTGCGTTGACCCTATGTTAACCTTTGAACATCAGAGGCAAACCTACAAGTACGCCAAATCCACCGGCCGCAATGACTTTTATAAGCAGCCCGGCATTTTGCTCCTCTTCCGGCAACAGCAGCATAATAACCACAGGGCCAATAACTATGCAAAGCACTCCGAGCACAAACAGGACTGTGCCAAATTTTGCCAAGCCCGAAGCTGGTTTACGCTCTTTGACCGGGGCTGGTGGTGGTTTCGCGCCCCATCCCACCTGCGCACCACAGTTCGTGCAGAATCCAGACGACGAAGACATATACGCGCCGCAATAGGGGCATGAAATAGCCAGAGGAGCACCACACCCCGCGCAGAACCGCTGGCTCATATAGTTTTGCGTACCACACCGGGGACAGGCTAAGAACTGCTGCATGGTTTACCCGATAGTTATTTCTCACACATTATATGTCGCCTTACTACCAAACACAATACTCCTGAGAAGTTCGCTTTATTATCGATAGGTGCTATAATTTATTAAGGGGGGGGCGAAGATCTAAAAAGAATGCTGGCTTCAGTTGCTACGAAGACCGAACCAGTGTAAAATATCAAAAACTTATGTAAACGGAAAATGGACACAGGTACTCGGAAAGTTAAAACAGGTCTAGCCCAGATGCTTAAGGGCGGCGTCATCATGGACGTGGTCACGCCGGAGCATGCTAAAATCGCCCAGGACGCTGGAGCCTGTGCCGTCATGGCTCTGGAGCGCGTGCCGGCAGACATCAGAGCCGCCGGCGGCGTTGCCCGTATGGCTGACCCTACAATAATCAAAGCCATAATGGAAGCAGTAAGCATACCGGTGATGGCTAAATGCCGCATCGGGCATTTCGTCGAGGCTCAGGTGCTGGAATCGCTGGGAGTAGACTTCATCGACGAATCGGAGGTGCTGACCCCGGCCGATGAAAGCCATCACATCTGGAAGCATGACTTCAAAGTCCCCTTCGTCTGCGGCTGCCGCGATTTAGGCGAAGCCTTGCGCCGTATCGCCGAAGGCGCCGCCATGATTCGCACCAAGGGAGAAGCCGGCACCGGCAACATAGTGGAAGCCGTAAGACATATGCGGGCAGTCCAGGACGGCATACGCAAACTCCAGGGAATGCCGACGGATGAACTCACTACCGAAGCCAAGAACATAGGCGCTCCGCTCGAGTTGGTGCTGGAAATACACAAGACTGGAAAGCTGCCTGTGGTCAACTTCGCCGCCGGCGGTATAGCTACGCCGGCCGATGCTGCCTTAATGATGCAGCTTGGCGCCGATGGCGTCTTTGTCGGCTCAGGTATATTCAAATCAAGCGACCCGGCGTCAAGGGCTAAAGCCATCGTCAAAGCCACCACGCATTACAAAGACCCGGCAGTAATCGCTGAGGTATCCAAAGCCCTGGGCACGGCTATGCCCGGGCTGGATATAAAGACCATCCCGCCAGAAGAATTATTAGCCACCAGGGGCTGGTAGAGTGAAAATAGGTGTCCTGGCTCTGCAAGGGGCTGTGACTGAACATATACAGATGCTATCCGCTTTAGACACAGAAGCCATACCCGTCCGTACGCCCTCAGAGCTAGATAGTTTAGACGCGCTGATAATCCCGGGCGGAGAGAGCACCACCATAAGCAAACTACTGACAGACTACGGCCTTACGGAGCCGATACGTAAGCTCGCCGAACAAGGTTTCCCCATCTTCGGTACCTGCGCCGGCCTGGTGCTCCTAGCCAGGAAAGTCCCCAACTTAGAAATGGAACCAATCGGCGTCATGGACATCGAGGTAAAACGTAATGCCTTCGGCAGACAAGTGGACAGCTTCGAGGTCAACCTGGAGATACCAGCCCTGCACGACGGGACCTTCCACGGCATATTTATCAGGGCACCCATAATCGAAAAGGCCGAAAGTGGCGTCGAAGTGTTATGTCAACTCAATAACAAGCCGGTGGCAGTCAGGCAAGGCAAGCTGCTCGCCTGTGCCTTCCATCCAGAGCTGACCGATGACTTGAGGTTTCACAGATATTTCCTCGACCTTGTCAAAGGAGACAGGTCAAATATAACCACCCCCTGTCATTCTGAGGGAGCAAAGCGACCGAAGAATTTCACTCAGCATGAAATCTCCCACGAAGAATCTGGAGATCCTTCGCTATCGCTCAGGACGACACACAAAAGCCACAAGGGAGATGCTGATTGCAAAAAGTAATTGCTGATGATTTAGACGCCCTGCTCAATGTCCTGCCCCTGCACATCCGCCAGGCGCTTCTGGAGCAGCCTGATAACAGTGAATTAATTGAGGTAGTCCTAGACCTGGGACGTCCCCCCGAAGCCCGCTATCCGCGCAAGGAGGTAATACTCAGCCCCACAGAGGCCGCGGGCTCGGATATCGAGCACGTGGTCTCCCGCATCGGCAGCTTCAGCGGGGATAACCGCGCCGGCATCGAGCGCACGCTGCACCGCATCTCAGCCATGCGCAACCGGGAGGGGCGAATAGTAGGCTTAACCTGCCGCGTGGGTAGAGCCGTCTTCGGCACGGTGAAAATAATCCAGGACCTTGTCGAGTCGGGTAAAAGCGTATTGCTGCTCGGCAGGCCCGGCATAGGCAAAACAACCATGCTCCGCGAGGTAGCCCGTGTACTGGCTGACGACTTCAGAAAACGTGTCATCGTCGTCGACACCTCTAACGAAATCGCCGGCGATGGCGACATACCCCACCCCGCCATAGGCCATGCCAGGCGCATGCAGGTGCCGACACCGACCATGCAGCACGCAATCATGATTGAAGCCGTGGAAAACCACATGCCAGAAGTCATTATTATCGATGAAATAGGCACCAGCCTCGAAGCTGAAGCCGCCCGTACTATCGCCGAGCGCGGCGTCCAGCTAATAGGCACCGCCCACGGAAATACCCTGGACAACTTGATGATGAACCCCACCCTGTCCGACCTCATAGGCGGGATTCAAACGGTGACATTGGGGGATGAGGAGGCACGCAGGCGGCACACTCAGAAGTCAATCCTGGAGCGCAAGGCACCACCCACCTTCGATATAGTTGTCGAAATCCAGGAGCGAGACAAAGTTACCGTTCACCCGGACGTCGGCAATGCCGTAGATGCTACACTCCACGGCAGGCCCCAGGAAACCGAGGTCCGCTGGCTGGACGATAAAGGTGAAGTAAGAAAAGATAAAGTGACAACCTCCCATGCCCTGAACAAGAAGGAAGTGGCGCCAAAGAGAGAAAGACCTCGAATATACCTATTCGGTATCAACCGCTCCAAGCTGGAAGATGCCGCCAGGGAGAGAGGAATCACCCTGGAGTTTACCAATGACCTGGCACAGTGCAACCTTTTACTCACAGCCAAGAACTATTATCGCCGCAAGCCGCAGAAGATACTGGATGCCGAGATTTCCGGCATTCCCATATATGCCGTCAAAAGTAACAACCTCCCCCAGCTAAGACAATGCCTTGACACCATTTACGGGCCACACAAAGACACACCCATCAACTCTGCCATCGACGAGGCCGAGGATGCTATTACCCAAGTAAAAGAAGGCAAGGGACCTGTAGAACTGAGCCCGCAGAACGCCTACATTCGCCGCTTGCAGCACCTGCTGGCGGAACGACACAGCCTGGCTTCACACAGCCTGGGCAAAGAACCGAGAAGAAGAGTACAGATTCTAAAGGGCTAAGATAGCCTTTTTCTGCTATCTCCCTTCCATTGACGGGAGAGATAAGGATGAGGACAAGACTTGAGCTTATTTATAACTTTCGAGGGCAGTGAAGGCTGCGGCAAGAGCACTCAGGCCAGAGCTTTATGGAGAAAGCTTTCCCGTCTGGGCATACCCACAGTATTGACCCACGAGCCGGGCGGCACAGACCTGGGCAATCAGCTCAGGCGCGTGCTCAAAAAAGGGCGCCAGGATAAAATCTCCCCAATAGCCGAGCTTTTCCTGTTCGCCGCCTGCCGCATACAACTGGTCACCGAAGTAATCCGCCCCAGCCTGCAACAGGGCAAGGTGGTCATCTGTGACCGTTTCTACGACTCCACTACCGCCTATCAGGGCTACGGCCGCGAACTGAACCTGGATACCGTCAAAAAGACCAACGACTTAGCCACCCAGGGAACAAAGCCCGACCTAACCATATTTCTGGACATCCCCACCCAGACGGGACTAAGCCGCAAGCAGTCCATGACGAACGACCGCTTCGAAGCTGAAAACATCGCCTTTCACAACAAAGTAAGAGCCGGCTATCTGAAGCTAGCCGCCGAAGAGCCCGGGCGCTGGCTGGTGATAGACGCTACCTTGCCCAGAGCCAGAATTAGTAAACTTATCCTGGACAGGGTTAAGCAACTACTACAGGCAGAAAAAACCTCAAGGCATGTCTAAGAAGCGTGTAGCTGTAGCCCTAAGCAGCGGCGTCGACTCCTCAACGGCAGCCTTACTGTTAAAAGAAGCCGGCTATGAGGTAATGGGCATAACCATGCGCCTGTGGCCCGAGGAGAAAACAGAGCCGGGCAAACGGCGACAGCCCTCCCCATCAACATCGAACGTACAGGATGCCGAGCAAATATGCAGTACACTGGGCATACCCTTTCACATTCTCGACCTGGAAAAGGAGTTCAAGCAGCATGTAATCGATTACTTCTGCCGGGAATACGCCAGGGGCAGGACACCGAACCCATGCATCGCTTGCAACCGATACATAAAGTTCGGCTTCCTCCTCGACCACGCCCTATCCCTCGACGCCGACTACTTAGCCACCGGGCACTACGCCAGAATCGAGCACCACGATGATACCTACCACCTGCTCAAAGGCACTGACCCGGACAAAGACCAGTCTTACATGCTCTACACACTGAGGCAGGACAGGCTCAGCCGCCTTCTCTTTCCGCTGGGCGATTACACAAAGTCCCAGGCCCGGGACTTAGCCTTGCAAAAAGGGTTACCCTCCGCCGGCAAGCGCAGCAGCCAGGACATCTGCTTCATCGCCTCGGACTATGGCGCTTTTCTAAGCCGGTATTTCACCCCAACTCCGGGCGAAATCGTCAACAGCCGGGGCGAAGTACTGGGCAGGCACAGGGGAACCGCCTTTTACACCGTGGGGCAGAGACACGGGCTGGGGCTTGCCACCGATGAACCTGTCTACATAACAAAGATAGAACCTGACAAGAACAGGCTCACAGTCGGCAGCAAAAAAGAGCTTCATGCCACTGGTCTTATTGCCACGGAAGTAAGCTGGGTGTCCGGCAAACCCCCTGTCGAGCCGATGACAGTATCTGTTAAAATACGCTACCGGTCGCCTGATATAGCTGCCACCGTTCGTCCGGGTTCTGACTCAGCCGAAGTCAGCTTCCACCAAGCGCAGTCTGCGGTCACGCCGGGACAAGCAGTGGTGTTTTATCGAAATAGCGAAGTTCTAGGCGGTGGCACCATTGAAAGCTAGAAATCACAAGTCCGTATCCGAGCCGCCGAGCCTGGCTGAGGAAAACGGGCTTAATTCCAGAGGCTATCGTCTCATTGCCGGTGTCGACGAAGCCGGACGCGGTGCTCTGGCCGGCCCGGTCGTCGCCGCCGCCGTAATCCTGCCCCCATCCCCTGGCTTCCCCTGGCTGAAATCGGTCCGAGACAGCAAAGAGGTCCCGCCAGCCAGGCGCGAGTACCTGTTCGACCTCATCAAACAGGAGGCAATAGCGGTCAGCGTCGGCATCATCGCCCCCCAGACCATAGACGTCATCGGCATTCTCAACGCTACCAGGATTGCCATGTGCCATGCCGTGGAGCAGCTAGCCTGCCCGCCTGACTTCCTGCTCATAGACTTCCTGCGCCTGCCCCAGCTACGCATATCACAAAAGCCGATAGTTCATGGCGACAAACTATGTCTTTCCATCGCCTGCGCCTCGATTATCGCCAAGGTCACCCGAGACCGCATCATGGTAGAGCTTGACCAGATTCACCCGGGCTACGGCTTAGCCAATCACAAGGGCTACGGCACCAGACACCATGTGTCATGCCTGCACCAGCACGGTCCCTCACCCATACACCGCCACTCATTTGCCCCGGTAAGAGAGGTAGCCCAGCTACCATGAAGCGCAAGGAACTCGGTGACGCCGGCGAAAAGATAGCCAGGGACTTTCTCAAAAAGAAGGGTTACAAAATATGTGAGACCAATTTCCGCTGCCGCGAGGGCGAAATAGACATCATCGCCCGGAAGAAAGACTACCTCGTCTTCGTTGAAGTCCGCACCAGGACCAGCGCCAGCTTCGGCAGCCCCGAGGAATCGGTGACCTTCGCCAAAAAAGAAAAACTAGTCGCCTCAGCCCTGACTTATCTCAACAGCCACCAGAACCTGCCCGAGTCCTGGCGCATAGACTTCATCGCCGTAGAACTCGACCAGAAAGGCAAAGCCAGCCGCATCGAACTTATCGAGAACGCCATTAGCTGAGGCGATTACGAGCCGTTATATTATTTTCCAGGTCGCTCTTTAAAATGCCATATCCGGCTTCCACACCTTCCACACCTTACCTGCCAGGGCTGGGCTAGGTTTTAGAGTCGGTTTGCCCGGCTGCCAGCCGGATGGACAGACCTCGCCCGTGGCACGCACATGCTGGAAAGCCTTCACCTGGCGTATCAGCTCAGCCACATTCCTACCTACAGGTGGCGCCACCGTCTCCACCGCCTGTATCACACCATCGGGGTCGATTATGAAGCGGCCGCGAATATCCACACCCGCTTCCTCATCATAGACACCATAGACACTTCCCACACGCCCGCCGGAATCTGTCAACATAGGAAATGGCACCCCACCAGGAACCATCTTAGAAAGCTCTTCCTCCTGCCAAATTTTGTGGCTGAAGCGGCTATCCACACTCATTGCCAGCACCTCTACACCCATCTTCTTCAACTCATCATACTTGACGGCAACTGCCGACAGTTCCGTAGGTCAGACAAAGGTGAAGTCACCGGGATAGAAGCAGAGCACTACCCATTTCCCCTTGTAATCGGAAAGCTTGATGTTTTTGAAGCCGCCTTCATAGAAAGCGCTTACCTCAAAGTCCGGAGCCGGTTTGCCAACACGAGCCATCATGGTAAATGCCTCCTTTCCCCCTTGCACGTCAGGGGCTGTGGATTTCGTTTCCTTTACGCCTATAACTCCTTTTGACGGTTTCACGCAGCCATCTTTCGGTTCTGCCATATAACACCTCCTTAACACTATTCTAATACTGATTTATGTCCTGTACAACACACATCCTAATCAATTAAACTGTAACGACCTATTAAACTCATTCACCTAACAAGCTCACCAATTATGGTAAACTTTTCCAGCAGGCTAAAACCATGCGGTGCCGTTTCTAAGGCATCAGTGAGGTCACAACCAGCGTAATGACTAACATGGTGAACGCCATCCCTCCAGTGATAGCTATCCGACACATCGTACACCTTGCCATAGCAAGCCACATAAGCAATGCCGTTACTTCCATCGTATCTCTGTAGCTCCTCACTGGTAAATACTCTCATTGCCTCATCCGTCTTCCGGTTTAACTAAAGGCGACATCTAGCAGCATCATGGCGGCAAAGCCCACCATGCCACCCATAGTAGCCAGGTCCGTATTTCCGCCACGCTGAGCTTCGGGGATTAATTCCTCAATGACGACAAATATCATAGCACCAGCCGCAAAAGATAGCGCATATGGCAATATAGGCTGGGCGATAATAACCGCAGCGGCACCGATAACACCGGCTACCGGTTCTACAATTCCCGACAGTTGACCATACCAGAAGCTCTTCCAGCGAGAAAAACCTTCTCTGCGCAGCGGCATAGAAACTGCCAGTCCTTCCGGGAAGTTTTGAATACCTATACCTATTGCCAGGGCAACAGCCGCCCCTAGAGAAGCTGCTGGCAAGCCGGCTGCCAGAGCCCCGAAGGCAACGCCAACGGCAAGACCTTCCGGGATATTATGCAGCGTTATGGCGAGAACCAGCAATGTGCTTCGGCGCCAGTTGGTTTTCACGCCCTCTGCCTCCTCTGCGGGAAAGCCTATATGCAGATGAGGTAATACCTTGTCCATGCCTCGCAGGAAGATACCTCCAAGAAGGAAACCTGCAACTGCCGGCAACCACGCTGGGATATCCTTGCCCTCCGACATTTCAATAGCGGGTGCTAAAAGTGACCAGTAGCTGGCAGCAATCATAACGCCAGCGGCAAAGCCAAGCATAGCATCGAGTACTCTTCGGCTTATGTCCTTTGCAGCGAATACTACTGATGCTCCCGATGCAGTCATTGCCCAGGTGAAACATGTCGCCAGAAGTGCCTGCACTATCGGATGCAGGTTTTGCAAGAAGCTGCTCTCCATCCTTATCCAAACTCCCTGGAATTTTGGGTAGACCCAACACTAATTTGAGCCTATCCATATAATACGCCATATTCTGTTACTTTAGAAACTTGGAAACGAATGGAGAGGTATCGCCACGGCGCAAAAAGTGCCCGGAAGGTCCCTCGCCCAGGAACTCAGAGAACCACGATTCATGTTCTATCTCCTCGTTCAGGATTGACTGGGCCAAGTCATAGGTGCGATGATCTTTGCCCGCAGTAAGGTTACAAATATTTGTATATCCCCTCACTGCACATCTCTCAGCTTCCACCAGAACCTTCAGCATTGCCTTGACATCCTTAGGGTCTTTGGGCAAGCTGGCAGGTGGACACGCAGAACAGTTGTGAAACTCCACCATGCTTTCGGGCAGTTTGCCGCCGAGCTCGTAAATGCGTGGAACCAGAGCTTCAAAGTGGTTACGGTCCTCAATGCGTGCCGTCTCTGCAATCTCCTTGATGGTTTCGCCATCGAGTCCAATCAGGTTTACGCGTAGAATAGTGTAATA
>CAZUEB010000028.1:0-11652 GCA_964619115.1 uncultured Dehalococcoidales bacterium | reverse complement strand
TGGCTCAGGGCAAGCCGGTGCTCACCTTTCGGGAGATTTCGGTAAATTGGGCTGGGGTTCAGAATCTATTCCGAGAAATATCTGGATTCTCAGAAGAGTACATATCGCCAATGCCAGATGAAATTGAAGAGCTAAACAAGATTGGTTCAGACCCGGCAGTATTAAAAGAAGCGGCTAAGACATGGTTTGCAGCTGGCACATTATCGCGTAAAAGCGCGGTAAAGAATAGGAATATAAAACCGCTTGCAGGCAGCGTACTTCAGGCTTGTTTGCATCCGTGGCTGGCTGCTTACGCCGATGAGCTGCTGCCAGTGGTAAGGCAGGAGAAATGGCATAAAAAATACTGTCCTGTCTGTGGAGGCGGTCCTGATTTCGCTTTCCTGGAAAAGGGAGAGGGGGCACGCTGGCTTATATGTTCTCGCTGTGATGCGAAGTGGCTTTTTTACCGTCTCGTCTGCCCCCACTGTGGCAATCATGACCAGCGCGCTTTGGCATATTTTACTGATGACAAAGGACTTTACCGGCTACATGTCTGTGAGAAATGCAGGCGCTATATCAAAGCCATTGACCTGAGGAAAACAGAAGCTGAAATACTTTTGCCTCTGGAACGAGTCCTTACTCTCGATATGGACAGGCAAGCCTACGAGCTAAAGTACAAAGCCACGGAGTAAATATGAACTTGACTGTGTTTGGGCAGATAGCAATATTGCGATGACGCAGCTTCGATTGTTTTTGATGGTCATTTGATGTGTGATATAATTGAAGCAAGCTAGATTTCTAGCAGAGGAGGAAGTTAATGCCATTCCGCTTGGGCCCGTTGGAAATTGGGCTTATTTTAGTTATCATCCTTATCGTCTTCGGTGTCGGCAAGTTACCCCAGGTCGGCAATGCTATAGGTAAGAGTATAAGGGAGTTTCGTAAGGCACGCGCTGGAGAAGATGAAGAGAGCAAAGACAAAGATAAGGATGTGGCTAAATCGACCGAAGCAAAGCCAGAAAAGAAGGCTTAGTTACCGGAGGCTAGTCTCTCCGGGAGACTGATGCCTCGTTGCTGATACGTTCCCCGCTGATAATTTATTTCTTTTCCAAGCATACTTTTTGCTGTGATTTGGAGTTAAGAGGCAATCAGTGGACTTTATGGGTATAGGTTTTCTTGAGATACTACTTATTCTTGTCTTAAGCGTGATATTTATCGGTCCAGATAAGTTGCCTGAGATGGCAGCTAAGGCAGGGCAAATATTTCGCAGTTTTAGGAAAGCTACCCTTGACTTGAGCAAGTCGATTACCGAAGAACTGCCAACCAAGGATGTGGGGGATATGCTTACCCGAGAGATAACCCCCGAGAACAAGGCAGAAAATACGGAAAAATCTCGACCAGGCTCGGGCTCTAACGAAGAAGTGCATGAGCAGTGAAGCAAAATATACCTTTATGGGCCATTTGAGGGAGCTTCGCTCCTGTCTGTTCAGGTCAGTAATTGCTATTCTTATCGCCTTACCCATCTCGTTCTTATTAGCCAATAAAGTCCTTGATATTTTGATGCAGCCGGTTCCCGGGCTGGAGCTTGTCTACACTGAACTGACTGAGATGCTGGGCACTTATATAAAAGTGTCTCTTTATTCAGCATTAGTTTTTACTTTGCCGTTTATCGTTTATCAGGCAGTGATGTTTGTTCGTCCGGCCCTAACGAGAAAGGAAAAGAATTATCTGTATATAATGTTGCCATCAGTGTTTCTGCTCTTTACGGTCGGTGCAGTTTTCGCCTATTTTGTTCTACTTCCGCCAGCGCTGAAATTCCTGCTCACGTTCGGGGGCGATATCGCCACGCCGATGATAAGAGTGGAAAACTATGTCTCGGTATTGACCAAGCTAATCTTCTGGATAGGCATGTGCTTTGAGATACCGCTGGTCATGTTCTTTTTAACCAAGATCGGCGTCCTCAAGCCGGAGTGGCTGTCAAAATATCGTCGCCTTGCCTACATTTTGGCTTTTGTGTTAGGGGCAATTATCACTCCGACATTTGACCCTCTTAATCAGACCCTGGTAGCTGTACCTGTTATTTTGTTGTTTGAATTCGGTATCCTGTTATCCAAGTTAGCTCGGCGAAAGAAGGCTGAGATAGCTTCAAGCGATAGTTGATACAGAAACGGGGGTTCTTCTGGGGGTGTAAAGATAGTCGCCGGCAATCTTGATTATCGCTAAGAGTAAAAGCCAAGGCACATGGTGCCAGGCTATGATGTCCTATTCAAATTAGGCTTACCGCCTTCACATTATTCAGAAATTAGGGCAAATTATATTCGGAGATTTGCACCCTAGGTTTTTGGCTCTTTAGGTACTGACGGGCGGATAAGCAAGATGGGTTGTAGCGATTCCCCAACTATCCTGGTGGCTACGCTGCCATAGACCCATCGGCTGACTCCGGTGCGTCCGTGGGTGGTCATGGCTATCAGGTCAACCTTTTCTTTTTGAGCTACTTGCAAGATGCTGTCTGCAGCTTGCCCCATTACAACTTGTACTCTTACTGGTACTGTTTTAAAGTTAGCCTTCACCTTTTCAAGGTATTCCAGCGCTTGCTGTTTTATTTCTGCCATTAGCATATCCCGGTATTCTTCCCAGCTTGGCTTAATGGCTGGAGACCGGTCGGCTGGCAGTGTTGGCGGCTCGCCTATTCGGAGGAGTATAACTTCGCCTCCGGTTCCTTTTGTTAGTTCCCTGGCATAAGGTATGGAGGTTTCGGCGAAGGCTGAGCCGTCGAGGGCAGCCAAGACCTTTTTAAATTTTACTTCAGAGGTTTTGTGCGCCCTTGATTTTATCAGGAGCACAGGGGTGCAGGTGCCGTACAGTATTTTTTCAGCTACGCTTCCCAGCATCCAGCGCTTAATTCCGGAGTATCCATGGGTAGAAATGATTATGAGGTCGGTTTTGTGCTTTTCGGCAAATTTGATGACCTCTTCTGCCACATTGCCATAGGCAATAGCAGCAGAGGCCTTTATCTTCTGTGATTCCAGTTCCTTTGTGTTGACATCTAGATATACTTTCATTGGGCGGTCGAGTCGTTCGGAATTGGTGCTGACTGTAAAAAGTATTACTTCACTGCCTTCACTCTTGGCAATGGCTTTGGCGTATGGGATAGCTCTTTCCGCCAGTTCAGAGCCATCCAGAGGTACGAGCACTTTCTGATATGCCATTTTTCCTCCTTGCTGACTTAGATTTAAGATTCCTCCGGTCTGGATGGACGAATTAGGAGAACAGGTTGTGCTGATTGTTCCACAATTCTATTGGCTACGCCGCCGTAGACCCATCGGCTGACTCCGCTGCGTCCGTGGGTGGTCATGGCTATCAAATCAACCTTCTCATTTTGGGCTGCTTGCATGATGCTTTCTGCTACTCTCCCGAGGTCGCCGGGTATGACTTGTGACTTTATCTTAATCCCCTGTTTTTCAAGCCTGGCTTTTAACTTTTCCAAGTATTCTGAAGCCTGCTTTTGCATCTCTGTCCAAAGCGCATCACGGTGTTTTTTCCATGCTGGATTGATTGGACGGTCTCCATAGGAGGGCACCAATGGAGGCTCACAGACTGTGGTTAGAACAATCTCTGTATTGGTTCCCTTTGTCAGTTCCTTGATAAAAGGAATGGGAGCTTCGGCGAAAGGTGAGCCATCCAGGGGAAGTAATAGCTTTTTCAATTCTACATGGGAGACTTTCGGTGCCTTTGACTTTATCAATAGAACTTGAACGCCAGTGCCGTAGAGTACATTACGCGCCACACTACCCAACACCCAGCGCTTAATTCCGGAGTATCCATGGGTGGAGATTATTATAAGGTTGATATTGTTCTTATCGGCAAAGCCGACGATTTCGTCGGCTACGTTGCCATAGGCAATAGCTGTAGATGCTTTAATGCCCTGTGATTGCAGCCCCTTTGCGTTGAGCTCCAGATAAGCTTTCATGGGGCGGTCCAACTGCTCCACAGAAGCGATGCTGACCGTAAACAGTATTATCTCACTGCCTTTGCTTTTAGCGATGGTCTTAGCATATGGGATAGCTCTCTCTGCCATGTCGGAGCCGTCTAAAGGGACGAGCACTCTTCGGTATGCCATTATGCCTCCTTAACCTGGTATGTGTTGTGCATTATAGCCTTACAGGGGCCGCTCTGGCAACAGTTTTTGTTCGGTTTAGTAAGCGTGTGATAAAATTCAGTCAGGGATAGTTCTGACTACCATTGAGGTAGCGGCTAGCCCTAGAGGTGTTTGATTTTCTGTCACCCTGACAGACAGCGAAGGGCTTTCTGGATTCTTCGCTCCGCTCAGAATGACAGGTGGGATCTCAGAATGACAGGTGGGATCTCAGGATGACAGGTGGGAGTTCAGGATGACATGCGGGATTAGGTATTTGTAAATGGACTTGTCTGGTCTGCTTTCCTTAGTGGAACAGGTTACCGGCTATCAGCGGCTGAGAAGTGAGCTTGTTGAGCCACGGGGAGACGGGGTTAAGCTCATTGCGTCTGATGCTGTAAAACCCTTTGTCATAGCTGCGCTCCATCAAGAGATGAACTTGCCCATTTTAGTGGTAATGGCTCAACCTGAAAGTGCCAGGCGACTCTATGATGAGCTCCAGGCCTGGTGTCCAAGCTCAACAATGATTCAATTTTTCCCCGAGGTTGATATTATGGCTGGTGAATACTCGGAGTCTGATGTTTTTGTGAACGCTGAAAGATTGAGAACTCTCTCGGCTCTCAATTCTTGTCGTGACTTATCAACAGATGGACAGAGCCCCTTAATTGTAAGTTCCGCTTTGGCCGCAGTTAGTAGAACCGTGCCTCGAGACGAGTTTATTGCATCTTGCCATGACTTAAGGGTCGGCATGGATATAGACCCGCTCCAGCTTGTAGCAAGATGGCAGGCGATGGGTTATGAAGTGGAGAATATTGTTGAGGTGCCGGGAACAATCAGTCGCCGAGGAGGCATTGTCGATGTTTTTTCTCCGGATAGCGAATTCCCAGCTAGAATAGAGTTTGTTGGCAACCAGGTGGAAAGCATCAGGCTCTTCGACCCGAAGACACAGCGTTCATCGAAGCCGGTAAACTCAGTGACTATAGCTCTGGCTAGAGAAAGCTGGCATCGGCTTAACAGGGATACTATTCTGGATTATCTGCCTGGAAAGGCGCTGTTGATTACAGATGACCTCGATGAGCTAAAAATTGTTATAGACAAGATAAGAGATGAAGCCAAGGAGCTTAGCCGGGTTGAGTCGGAGCAGGACGAGCCGGCGACGGATTTGCCCATTGTATCCTGGTCAGAATTTGAAAGGAAGATTAATAAAGTTAAACAGCGCCTAACGTTTTGTTCATGGGGCGCTGATGAGTCTCGCAATGCCCGTCTTCTGTCTTTGTCTCTAGCTCCTGTGCCAAGCTATGGAGGCAGACTGGAAGTTTTTTCCGAGGGGATTAAGGGGATGTTGCAGGAGGGATGGCGCATCATCGTAGTCAGTCAGCAGGCAAATCGTCTGGCTGAACTGTTACAGGAAAATGATGTTCTGGTCAGCCCGGTTTCACAGATAGAGCGGGTGCCGTCTCTGAAATCAGTAACTCTGGTTCAGGGGTCACTGGCTGAAGGCTGGATGATTAGAGATGTCCTGACTCTGTTTACCGACAATGAAATTTTCGGTTTCGTCAAGCAGCGACGCTCATCCCGGAAAAAACCAGTACGCTATCACTGGTTTATTTCTGAATTGACGCCGGGTGATTATGTGGTCCACATCGAACATGGCATTGCCAGGTTTTCCGGGCTGACCAAGATGCTTGCTGATGGCATTGAGCGGGAGTATCTTGTCCTGAAATATGCTGCCAGTGACAGGCTTTATGTGCCCGTTGACCAGGTTGACCGTGTCAGTCGCTATGTTGGTGCCAGTGACCAGCCGCCGACCTTAAGCCGGCTGGGAACTCAAGAATGGGCGCGTACGAAGCAGAGAATCAAGGAATCAGTGGCTAACGTTGCTCGTGAGCTTCTGGGGCTGTATGCTACAAGGGAGGTAATTACCGGATTCGCTTTCTCCCCGGACAACCTGTGGCAGCAGGAGCTGGAGTCATCTTTCCCTTACATGGAAACACTTGACCAGTTGGAAGCTGTTCTGGCTGTCAAGGGCGATATGGAGAAGCCGAAACCGATGGACCGCTTGGTTTGCGGAGACGTGGGTTATGGTAAGACTGAAGTTGCGCTTCGGGCTGCGTTTAAGTCGGTTATGGATGGCAAGCAGGTGGCATTGCTGGTTCCGACTACAGTTCTGGCGCAGCAGCACTTTGCCACTTTTCGTGACAGGCTGCAGGCTTTTCCTGTAAGGGTAGAGATGTTGAGTCGTTTCTGCACCGAAAGAGAGCAGTCTGACATAATCGAAGTTCTGGCAGCAGGCACAGTGGATATCTGTATCGGCACTCACCGCTTATTGCAAAAGGACGTAGTGTTTAAGGACTTAGGGCTCATAATCATAGATGAAGAACAGCGCTTTGGGGTTGTGCACAAGGAGCACTTCAAGAAGCTGAGAAGGGAGATAGATGTTCTCACCTTAAGTGCCACGCCCATTCCTCGTACTCTTCATATGTCGCTGGCTGGAATCAGGGACATGAGCACAATCGAAACCCCGCCGGAGGAGCGTCTGCCAATCAAGACTTATGTCGGTGTTTACGATGAGAGGATAGTGCGTGAGGCAATACTGCGTGAACTGGAGCGGAATGGTCAGGTGTTCTTCGTTCATAACCGGGTTCACAGCATTGCTATGGTTGCCGACAGATTAGGTAGAATGGTTCCCGAGGGCAGAATATCTGTCGCCCATGGCAGAATGCCCGAAGAGGAGTTGGAAAGTGTGATGACTGATTTCGTCAATCATAAGAGTGATATTCTGGTCACTACCACCATTATCGAGTCCGGCCTGGATATACCTAATGTCAACACTCTGATTATTGACCATGCAGACAGGTTAGGATTGACGCAGCTTTATCAGCTTCGGGGTCGCATTGGGCGTGGCAGCAACAATGCCTACGCTTATTTCTTTTTTGAAAAAGGCAAGCAGTTGACTCCTGAGGCTCGGAAGCGTCTTAGAACTATATCTGAGGCCGCAGAGTTAGGCGCCGGATTTGCCATTGCCATGAAGGACCTGGAGATTCGTGGAGCCGGTAACCTGCTGGGGGTGGAGCAAAGCGGTTATATAGCTGCTGTAGGTTTTGACCTTTATTGTCGGCTATTGGCTGAGTCAGTGGAGGATTTAAGGCAGGAGCGAAAAACAGGAGTGGAGTTAAGAATGCGGCAACCATCGGCTCCAACTATAGCTCTGCCTTTAACCGCCTATATTCCGGAAGAATATATACCGGATTTGAACACGAGGCTGAGTTTTTATCAGCGGTTGGCTGCTGCGAAACGGACTCAGGAAATAAGGGGCGTGGAGACGGAAATGGACGACAGGTTCGGACCGATTCCTCAGCCGGTCAGGAATCTGCTCTATGTAGTGGAAGTTAAACAGCTTGCTGCTGCGGCGATGGTGGAGTCTGTTTCTACAGAGGATAGACAAATAGTTTTGAATTTCAATAGTTCCAGGGAGATAAAAAAGCTGTCTTTAGCACAGGATTTTAAGCTTGGAATTAAAGCAGGCAGCCGGCACATAAAACTTGACATAAAGCTACTGGGAAATGATTGGCAAGAAGTGCTCAGGGAAGTGCTTCAAAAGGTTGCTACAGACGTTCAGTCCTAGTAGGGGTGGGGGTGGTTTCTGCATCTGTGCGTGCGGGGTAGTGGTTCAAATCCAGCATGGGCTACCAATTCTGTTAATATATAGAACTTCCTTCGAGGAAGTCCTATCTTTATCTAGGGGTATTGGCAAGGTGTAATCTACGGTAACAGTCTCAGGATTAACCTCTATTCTCTGGATAAAAGTTCTCAAGAATGTCTTCCTCTGTAGGAATGATGACTCGCTCAATATATATGAAAGTTCCTTTGCATAGACCACGATTGCTTCACTATCCAGGATCTTCGGAGTTTTAGATTCAATTTTGCCAAGGATGTCATCTCGCTGCTGCTGTAGCTCATGCTGATGCTCCCTTAACTCCTTAATCCGGGGGGCCAGATCATCCAGGTCCAGCTTTCCACTTTCTAGAGCTACATAGAGCCTGGTTAGTTTGCTACTTGCCTGATGTAGACGTTTTTCAAGCTGATTGAGCTGCCTTTTGTGACGGCTAGTGCTTTCTATCAGTTCCTCATTTGCCAAACGAATCAGGTCCACAAGGCTTTCTTCGGTGAGTATATTCTGCCTTATCCTATCGACGACAAATCTTTCCAGCCTGTCCTTACTAATCCGAAGACCAATGCAGCCGTCCCTGCCTTTCTTGTAACGGGTATCGCACTCATAGTATAGATACCTCCCTGACTTTGCTTTGCAGCCTACCATAGCCGCTCCACATTTACCACAGTATGAAAGCCCGCTCAGCAGATATTGGCTGGAAACCACCCTTGGATGCCTAATAGCTGGCCGCCTCTCAGTCAGCAGCTCTTGAACGCGCTCGAAGTCGCCCAAGGATATAATAGGCTGATGAGCGTCAGCGGTATAAATTATCTCGCTCGGTGGCTTGTGAAGTACTTTGTCACGAGTTCTATCAGTTCTATTCCAGGCCATCACTCCGGTATAAACAGGGTTTCTTAGCCAGTAATTAACAATAGTAGTGCCAAAGAGCCTCCCGGCTCGTGTTCTTAAACCCTCGGCATTAAGAGCTTTAGCAATCTCCTTACTACCTTTACCATCGAGCGCCATTTGAAAGGCGCGCTTTACAATTACCGCTTCCATTTCGTCTGGCTCGAGCTTTGTTTTCTGAGTGTTGCCTACCGGAACTTTCACCTTCCTGTAGCCAAAGGGAACAAGTCCTCCATTGAAAAATCCCCTATTCACATTCTCCTTCATGCCTCGCATAGTGTCTTGAGCCAAATTTGCCGAATAGAACTCATCTATGACCTCTATCATACCTTCCAAGAGCTTCCCCGCAGCTGTATCATCTATCTGCTCATTTATGGAGACCACTGATACTCCCCGCCTGCGCAGCAATGACTTGTAAATGATGGAGTCCTCTCTATTACGAGCAAACCGCGACAATTTCCAAACCAATATTATGTCATATGGTCTCTCCTTTTTCTTGGTCGCAGCTATCATCTCCTGGAAAGCAGGCCTGCTAGCGCTTCTAGCGCTCTCCGCTTCATCTACATACTCAACTACTATCTCCCACTCACGGCCTATGGCATACTTTCTCAGAGCTTTAAGCTGAGCTGGGATTGACAAGTCTTTTTCCGCCTGTTTCTCCGATGACACCCTGGCATAGATGGCTACCCTTTTCGTTTCCATGTCTTTCCTCCCTAGTTCATAGATGCTGGTAGAAATTCGGTATGACAACCGGATTGACTCGTTCAATCTGTGGTTGAAAGGCATCTCTGTCCTGGCGCAGAACTGCAACAAGCGCCACTTTGTATATGGTATCTCCATATATTATCGGCTGCGCTATAGCGGTAAGATGTCCAACATTTTCTGTCTCAGCTGTGATTATTCTCTCCACCAGACAGGACACCCTGCGCTGAATAGCCTCGTCGACAAGCGAGCCAGAGACAGCGCTCCGCCCTTTCCTGGGAAACAGATGTGCCGTGATAGAGAGATTATCTTCATTAGAACTAGCTGACCAGTAGGTCACCCGGTATTCAGGATTGATGCTTCTGACAGGCTCATAAAGCGCCCCGTAATAGAACATCTCCCCTTGTAACACCTCGGCGATGCGGATGATTATCTGGGCACAGCTCTTCCAGTAGAATTCGCCGAGCGCAACAATATCGAAACCTGTCTCATAGACCTTGTTTTGGAACTCTTCACGAGGTAAAAGGACAGCCGCCGCAAACCTGTTGGCAGCATTATGCACTGCTGAGGTTCTCAGCGGCTGATAATCAGGGCAAATCTCAACAAACATGTGTTCCATCAATTCCCTGATCTCATGAAGTATGGTGTTCTCTTTGCCACTGCGACAATCATCGTTCTTATAGTAGATATTCATCTTGCCCTCGTACATGTCGTTGTAACCACGGATGCCCTTAGGCGTAGGCCCGGCTGAGACCTTGATTCCCAGGGATTCAGCTACAACCTCAAGCGACTTAGGGCTAACTGACAAATCACGTAGAAACATGGACCTGAACTCATCGGCCAACGTTTCACTGGTGACATCATCCAGATTTTGATGCCTCTGGAGAACATATTCGCAGAACAGACGCAGGTTATTTCTGTCCACCACGCCAAACCTTTAGAGAGTTTAGGTGAGAAGCTTTTTTCCGGTGGCTTTCTCATACATCTCGACGATAAACCTCTTCACATTCAGAGACAGCTCACCGTTTTTCAGCCTAGTGCCTGACCTGTATCTGGGATCGTTCATCACGAACTGGAAGGCCATCTCTATCTCCTCTTCTTCGCTGATCTCCCTGTTCTCCTCCGCCAGATAGCCAGCTGCCCTGAGCAAATCCCTAACCGGCACATTATACACCGGAGCCAGTTTCTTAAGGACGTCAGCCCCAGGTGGCTTCCTTAGACCTCGCTCGATCAGTGTAAGATAGGAGTTAGATACTCCGGCCATTTCTTCTACTTCCCTTAAGGTCAGCTTCTGCTCTTGTCTAAGCCTCCTCAAGTAAGCACCGAAATCATCCATCGTCACCTCCTGAAGCTATAATAGCACAATCTGCAAACTTTTGCAAGCACCTTAGCTAGCAATTTGCTATCTGACGTGACAAAATCGGTTTGACAATATTACCATACCACAAGTATACTATTGTAAGCAATTAATCATCTGGAGTAAGTATGCCTAAGATTATGCTTAACCGGGAATTTGTTGAGAAGGTGTTGACGAGGAGGAACATATCCCAGAATGGTCTGGCCAGGAGGTTGAGGATATCCAGCGGCTACATGTCCCAGATAATGAATGGAAGCAGATATATTTCAGCGAAAATGCGACGGAGAATCTTCCGCTACTTCCGCAACTATGACTTTAACGACCTGTTCCTCATCATTGAAGACGGTAAAGGAAATGACGAGAAAAACCCCGGATGAAATCAGGCTTAATGGCTTGAAGCTGCTTGCCAAAATGATTGTCGCTGTTTACCTGAAACAGGTATATCAAGTACCAGATTCAGATTTAGCAGCAGGCGAAATTGAGGCAAATCATAACTGCAAAAGACAGACCGGATACAGCAAGGTTGCCAAGAGTGGACACGATAACTCTATAGCTAAAAAAGAGAGTTGACCCAGGGACTTATTACCTAAACCTAAAGCGATGCTATCTCGATTTCGCCCTCCCTAGATATCTAGAAGAAATACTGAGGCAAAGGCACTATGCCAGGATCAATCTTTTCTAATTCAGCCCCGGAACTTCTGAAGAACCATTTCTCTCACCTTCATAACGGCAGCGGCATCAGCCCTGAGGTCATAGTGGAGAGAGGATATAAGACCGTCATGGGTAAGGCCGAACTCAGGAATCTGGGTTTCTCCAGAGCGCAGCAGCATACTCCAGGGATTTTGATCCCCCTATGGACCGTAGACGGAAAACAAGAAAGTTATCAGTACCGCCCAGATAATCCGAGATTCAATCAGAAAGGCA
>CAZUEB010000027.1:0-11663 GCA_964619115.1 uncultured Dehalococcoidales bacterium | reverse complement strand
GCAGGTGCCGGTTACATCGGCGTCACCGTCGATTGTGCAACTCCAGTCGAGGTTGATGTCGCCGTTTACCCATACGTTGCCCTCGCCGGCAACATCGCTGGTTATTGTGGAGCTTCCGGTCAGGGTCAGGTCGCCGCCCAGCGTAGCCACGGCGTAGTCGAAGGGCGAAGGTGCGGTTTCAAACTGCGCCGCGTTGGCTAGAAAGCTGGCTTGTATTTCGGTGCTTTTGCCGGTGACCTGGTCTGTGGCGGTTGAGGTAATCACCCAGAGGTCATCCACAGATTGCCTGGCTAAGGTAACCTCGCATCCGTTAACCGGGTCGGTCAGGGAAGCCGGCAGGAAGTCCGGGTCCGTCGGGTCGACACCTGACAGGAACCTGCTGTGGGCATACTGTATGCCGGCGTCGGCGGCGTATAGCCCCAGGTTCGCCTCGTCGACCTGGCGGTTGGCGGTGAGGTTGGTGGTCATAAAGCTGAGCGTGGGCACCACCAGCAAGCCTCCCAGCACCAGCATAATCAGCGCCATAGCCAGCACCTGCCCGGCTTCATCCTTCAGTTTTTTCTTTATCGTAGTCAGTAATTTCATGATTTACCTCCTTGACCGATAGTATCCGGCTGTAACCGAATGTCATTCTGACCCTGACCCTGAGCCAAAGGCGAAGGGGAAGGGGAAGAATCTCCGGGCTTTCTTCCCTGGGGGGTGCTTTGGGATAGGATGAGATTCTTCGGTTGTCCTTCCCATCCGAGAAGGACTCCCTCAGAATGACAAGGTGTGGGTACCTCAGGATGACAGAAGTGACGGGAGCTTTCTGAATTATATGAAGTGAGGCTTGGCAATGGCTGGTGATTATCTGTCATTTTCATCATTCATCTCCTCATGCCGGCTACGGCGCCGGAGCCGGCGCCAGCCTTTGCGTGGCTTCATATTCCCTGGTGACAGGGATGTCGCCTTGAGTGGCGGTTATGGTAAAGGTCAGTGTGCCAATATCCGGGTCATAATCGGCGTCCGTGCCGGAGATGTCTGTGGCTATGGCGGTTTGCCCTCCGGTGCTGGCAGTCCTGATGAGCCATGTCACGCCGTTTATGTTCTGAAGCTCGTAGTTAACAGTCATGTCGTTGACCGGGTCCTGGTCCTGCGGCAACGTTAAAGTTAAGAATGTGCCCGGGACCGGGTCAATTAGAACTTCTCCACGTGACATCTGTGCGTCACGGGAAATCCAGTAGCCGGCGTTCTGCACCTGGCGCAGGGCGACAGTCCAGTTATTGTTCTGTGGTGTCAGCCTCATCATGGTTATGGTGGTCATCGACGCCGCGCCGACGACGAAGGCGGCTATGGATAGGCCCACCAGTAGCTCTACCATCGTAAAGCCCTTTTCAGTTGTTTTTAGTTTCATGTCTGCGACCTGTATATCATAAAATCCCAAATCTCAAATTCCAAGCTCCAAACAAATATAAAGCACAAAATACTAATAACCCAAACACACAAAGAACTGTGATTGTAAACTCCCTAACTGTCATCGCCAGCCCTTTGTTATATGTCATTCTGAGGGGGTCCTTCCCGGATGGGAAGGATGACCGAAGAATCTCATCGGGAATCAACCGCCTCAAGAGGCTAGGTTCTTCGCTTCGCTCAGAATGACAGAGGAAAAGCGAATGACAGAGGAAAAGCGAATGACAGGCGGATGAGTGAATTTTTATATTTTTATCTGTCATTTTGATTTTTGACCTTTAATGTTTTATTTTGTTTCCCCCTCACTCTGACTCTCTCCCGCCAGGGGAGAGAGGAATGGTAGGTACTTTGGCTCTTTTCCTCTCCCTTGACGGGAGAGGATTAAGGTGAGGGTGAAATGACATATTTGTTTTCAGTTTCATTGGTTGTTCACCTTATAGCCAGCCAGAGTGAACATCGTCTCCCCGTTACGGGTGACCTCGACTGTTATGCTTTGAATGTTCACATCACCATCGGGCACAGCCACCGGGTTGTGAATTACGATGTCATAACCTTGCTGAACCAGGTCAGCGGGAATAGCGATAAGCTGGTAGCTAAGATCCGGGTCGTTGGGGTTATATTCGTCCGTCATCACGTAGTCCTGGCTCTTGATGGATTCCATCTGCGATTTAACCAGGCTTTCGGCGGCTACTCTCTCCTGGCTGACCATCACCGCCTTGGAAGAAGTTGACATGCCGAGGAGAAAGACTACGGCAGTCGCAGCTAAAATGCCCAGGGCTATGAGTATTTCGATGAGGGTTAATCCCCGCTCGCCGTTCCGAGCAGAGCCAAAACCTGCAAACGCCATCCGCCGCTGTCTTTTATTCATTCGACCTCTTACCCTACCAGGCTGAGGGAGCTGTAAATGGGCATAAACACGGACATCGCCAGGAAGCCAATACCCAGTCCCATCATTATGGTCATCGCTGGCTCAATCATGCTAAGCAGTGCCTGTGTCCGCCTGTCGGCTTCGATTTCGTAGTTTTCAGCCACCACGACCAGCGACTCGTCCAGGTTGCCGGTCTCCTCGCCGACCCTGGTCATTTCCACCATCAAGGGCAAGAAGACCCGCTTGTTGGTCATAGGTTTAGCCAGCCCCTGACCCCTGAGCATGCCCTGTTCCACATCGTGCAGGGCTCTGGCTACGACTCGATTGTTGGTGGCTTCAATGGTTAACTTCATGACCTCGGGCAGCGGCAGACCGGAACGAAATAGCAGCGACAGGCTGCGGCAACATCTGGACAGCTCGGTCAGCAGGTTGAGGCGACCGATTAAAGGCAATCTCAGGAAGAACATGTCACGGTAGTAGCGCCCATTAGGCGTTCGGGTATACATGAAACCGACTATGAGTAAAGCGATGATGCCCACGAATAAGAATAAGCCGTAGTTTTGCAGGAAGCCCATCATAGCCAGAAGTATCCTGGTGGGCAGCGGCAGCGTGCCACCCAACTTGCTGAACATGTCAACCAGCGGCGGCAGGAGGACGGTTATCATGACGGCGGCGACACCGATTGCCAGGCAGAAGACAACGATGGGGTACATCATTGCCTGTTTAATTTTAGCCATGGATGCGCTCTGGCGCTCCATGTAACCGGCTAAGTTACGGAGCACGGTTTCCAGGGCGCCGGTTTGCTCGCCGACGTTAATCATCTTGCAATAGAGCTTGGAAAAGATACTAGGATGCTGTGCCATAGCCATCGATAATGATTTGCCGCTCCGGAGGTCGTGCAGTATCTCGACGAGTACCTTTCTCAGGCTTTTGTCCGTGGCTTGAGCCTCGAGTAGCTCCAGCGCCTGGATGATGCCGACGCCTGATTCCAGGAGTAGCGCCAGTTGCCGGGAGAAGGTGACCAGCTCATCCGATTTGACCTTTTCTTTGAGAAATCCTCCCAGGCTGGGGAGGAGTACGGCAGCTGGCTTAATGCTGACCACGCGGTAGCCGATGTTGGACAGTATGTCAACCGCCGCTCGCTCATCCGCGGCTGAGACTTTCCCTTTGACTACCTGCCTGTCTCCGGTGTAGCCTAGATATGTGTAATCCATATCACTTTAGCCTGCATTATCCGACGGGGCTAGAACCTTGCCACCGCCTTAGTAATTAATAGCTATATTTAATCATATAGTATTGATAGCGGCGTGTCCATCGGAAGCTGTAGCTGATTCGTATGCTCTCCGAGTAGTACATTAGTACTGGTTGGCATTTCTAAGAGTTTAATCACCTATGGAATAGGCGTTGCGCAGCACTTCGTGAGGGGTGGTGATGCCGGCTTTTGCTTTGAGCATGCCGTCCTGGGCTAGAGTGACCATGCCCTCTTCGATTGCCAGTTCACGAATTGCAGTGGCGGAAGCACCGGTAACGATGGCGTGCTTGATTTTGTCGCTCATGGTGAGTATTTCGAAAAGACCCGTCCTGCCCAGATAGCCGGTGAAGGTGCAATTCTTGCAGCCGGCGCCATAAGTGAACTCGGTGCATTCCTCGCCTGTTTCGCGCTGATAGGCTGCTTGCTCCACCAGGGGCGCGGTGGCTTCCTGGGCACAACTGGGGCAAACACGCCGCACCATTCGTTGAGCCACGATGCAGATAACCGCGGAGCAAATCAGGAAGGGTTCAACGCCGAGGTCGATAAGTCGAAACAGTACGCCCACGGTATCGTTGGCGTGGACTGACGATAGCACCAGATGTCCGGTGAGAGCGGATTGAGTGGCTATTTCAGCCGTCTCGCTGTCCCGGATTTCACCGACCAGTATGACGTCAGGGTCGAGGCGGACGATAGCCCGCAACCCGCCGGCGAAGGTTACGCCTGCCTTGACGTTTATTTGTATCTGGTTTACGCCCTGGAAACGGTATTCCACCGGGTCTTCAATGGTAATGATATTTCGCCCCACCTTGTCCAGTGAATTTACTGCGGCGTAAAGCGTGGTGGTTTTGCCGGCGCCGGTAGGGCCGCTGAGCAGGAGCATGCCATAAGGCGCCATAAGCATGCGCTCGAACTTCTCCTGGCTCTCAGGCAGGAAGCCGAGCTGGGACAGGGACAGGACTGCCATTGATTTGTCCAGGAGGCGAAGCACTGCCGTTTCACCGTGGACGGTGCTGATGGTGGCTACCCTGATATCGATGTCTCTTCCCGGGGAGGCTATTGAGAACTGACCGTCCTGGGGACGGCGCGGGTCAGCGATATTCATGTTGGCGAGAATCTTGATGCGGGAGATTAGCGGACCGTGAGCGGTGACGGGCAGAGAGGTAACCTCGTGAAGAATGCCGTCTATGCGATAGCGGACGCGTAGCTTATCTATCTCAGGCTCAATGTGGATGTCAGAAGCCCGTGACTTCACGGCTTCTTCGACCAGGAGATTCAGAGCCTTGGCTATGGGAGAATCATCAGCTATTATTTCGGTGGTGGCTCTCTCTACGGCTGCTGTATCAATGGAGGGTGTCGCCAGACCGAACTGCTTGGCTATTTCACCGAAGGCTTTGTAGTTGAAGTCGATAGCCTGCTGCAAATCCGAGGGTGTAGCCAGAGCCGACTCGATTCTCATCTTGGTTTTGGCAGCCAGGGCTTGTATAGCCAGAATATCGTCCGGGTTAGCCATAGCTACACGCAGGGTGTTGCCCTCAACCGTGAGAGGTAAAACGTTGTACTTCCGGGCAAGTTTTTCAGGGATTAGATTAAGGGCTTCCGATGTCGGAGATTGAGCCAGCGGGTTAAGCCGGGTAGCGCCGGCTGGTGCTGCCGGGACTGCCGGTTCGGCGGGCGCCGGTTCGTTAGCCTTTGGGGAGGGTGGTGCCGGTTCGGCTATTTTCACCCCTGAAGGCTCTTTGTCCGGCGGGGCGGCTGCCCTTTTATGTGTTTGCGGTTCGACGGTCGGCTTCTCAGTAGCTGGCTTGCCGGCTTCGAAGACTTTTATCTGCTGCTCTTCGGCGAATTGTCTGGCTTCATCGCTCAGTTTAGGTGACGCCACCAGCACGCTGCGGACGATGCCGGAGTCACGGATTTTGGCATTGAGCGAAGACACAGCCTCCAGGCCTACCTCGTCTTCTGCGAAGAGGAAATCTATGCTCACAGGGTGTGTGACAATGCCATCAGCCATGTAAGCCAGCATATCGAAAGTATGCTCTGCTCCCGGCATGCCTGTTACTTTTGCCTGCTCCTCAGTCCTGTAGCCGTGGTCGGCTAAGGATTTCAGGAGGTGAGCCTTGCTGCTGAAATCGATTGGCTTGTGGTGTTTGGCTGCCGATGGCGGCGCTGTATTCAAGAAATCGTTTAACGCCGCCTCATCGAAGACCTTTACGTGCTGCTGCCGGGCGAAGTTGGCAGCCATGTTGCCGAGTTTGGGTATGGCGATGAAGACTTTATCCATGATGCCGGCATCGGTGGATTTTTCGTCAAAGCCGAATATAGCACCCAGTCCTACCTCTGCATGCTGGCTGACAGACAAGCTGATGACAACATCATAGCTGCATAAGCCGTCGTCTTTGTGAGCCAGCATGGTGAAGGCATGCTCGTTTCCTGAGCCGCCTTTGACTTTGGCGTCTCTGGTTACTTCGTAGCCATACTGCTTAAGTCTTTGTGCGAACTGGCTCTCTCGTGTTTGCTCGGCATCTGGCTTCGCCATCTCTACTTCGCCTCGTTTTGTTAGCTATATTTTAACACATAAAGCCATACCACCCTAACGTGCAGGGTTGTATAGCTTTAATCACTTTTCCGACTCTTCAGTTTCAGGGTACGACTGTTCCCATGCCGTCTCTTCTCGGCATTGGTGGTGCCTGGCCGGGTAGAGACTGTTCCAGCCTGGGAGCGTAATTGTGGCACGCCATGCGTATCATGCCCAGCGGCACGGTCTTCGGGGCATTGACTACCATGAAGCATGACCCATCAGCTATGGGTTTGATTACCTGATAGGAGAAGGCGGTACTGTATATTACGTCATCGAGCTTGCCGAATCCGGTAGCCGACTGTTGAAAGGCGTCGATTGCGTCGTTAATCGTCTGGATGAACCCGCCCAGCATTTCAGGGGGGAGTTTATTATCGGGCGATGCCCAGGACGAGAGCAGCATTCCATCACTATCTGCCACTATTATCACCCATGTTCCAGCCAGCTCCCCAGCCATATCAGATAATATTTCATTCATTTTAACATCTGGCACTGGGGCTCACCTCCTTTCTACCGACTACTGTTTCTCCTAAGCGCATCCCGTAAAAGATAACTTAATTTAAGTGTATGTAAGTTAAAGTATGTTTGTCAAGTGAGCCAGTGTGTTTCATGTAGTACCTTAGTCCTAAACAGGACTTTTGTAAGGAGTTATGAGCAGCGCAATAATGCTGTATGTGCGGGACGAGAGAAGGTGGGGAGAGGGAGGATTTTTTTGTGTTTTCAAGGTACGATTGTCTCTATTCGGTCACTTTGTGGTAGTGACTCATTTCCGGGTATAGCCTGTTCCAGCCTCGGTGTGTATTTACTGCACGCCGTGCGTATAGAGCCCAGAGACACGCTCCCGGGAGCATCCACGACTATAAAGCAAGAGTCATTGAATATCGGCTTAAATATCATATAACCTGAGGGTGTGTTCAAGATGACATCATTTAGTCTGGTTAACTGGGTAGCAGATTGTTTGAAGGCATTGATTGTGCTATTAATCTGTCGAATGAATCCCCCCAGTCCTTCGGGCGAACGATTATTCCGGGGTGATTCCCAGTAGGCAAGCACCATGCTGTCGATATCTACTATCGCTATCAGCCTGATTTCTGCAAGCCCCTCCGCCATCTCGGACAATATGTCATTCATGTTCACGTCCGGCACTATAGAATTGTTTCCTTCCCTATCACTGGTTCTGGCTACTCTGGTAATTGTGTGAGCTAACTATCCAACGTCTTATCATAATAGAATTCGTCGTTCTGCCTCGTCTCGTTTCAAGTAAAAGATTGCTCCGGGACGAATATCACAGGTAGTGCAGGCTTGACTTTCTCTGCTGGCTTGTCTGATTTCAGGGAACTATCGTCCCGGTGCCGTCCTTTTTAGGCGATGGCTCGCGGCCGGGCAGGGCTTGCTCCAGCTTAGAGGCATAGTTGGTGCATGCGGTACGTATAACGCCCAGGGGCACGGTCCTCGGGGCGCTGACTACTAAAAAGCAAGTCGCCTCAGCTATGGGCTTGATTACCTGATGGATATTGGTGGTGCTGAATATGATGTCGTCGAATCTGGTGAAGCCGACAGGCGACTGCTTGAATATATTCATTGTATTGGTAAATATACGGATGAACCCCCCCAGCGCTTCAGGGGAAACTTTATTATCCGGTGCCTGCCAGGATGCCAGCACCATGCAATCGCTGTCTACCAGCGTTATCATCCAGATTCCCGCCACTCCCCTCGCCATTTCGGAGACTACGTCTTTTATGTTACCGTCTGGCACCAGGGACTACCTCCTTTCTATGTGTAGCTATTACTTATTTTGGGTGCATTTAAGGTATTGCGCTAATTGAATCTAAAGTATTATGCGGGGTGCTTTTTCACTGCCTTAACTTCGCCCCGTTCATGGGCATGCAACCATCTCAGGGCGTGCGCTATATAAGACACACTGTGAATTTACAGGTTGGCAGGTCTCATCCAATTTCCGGCACGTTTTGACTTCAGGGTACGATTGTTCCCATGCCATCCCTTCGAGGCAATGATTCATGGCCCGGTAGAGCCTGCTCCAAGCGATGGGCGAAATTGGTGCACGCCATGCGTATCATGCCCAGCGGCACGGTCTTTGGCGAACTTACAAATAGAAAGCAAGCTCCGTCAGCTATCGGCTTGGCAATCATATAGGTGAAGGGCGTAGTATATGTAACATCTTCGAGCTTGGTGAAGCCGACAGTCGACTGCTTGAAGGCGTTGATTGACCCGTTAATTATCTGGATGAACCCGCCGAACGATTCGGGGGGAACTCTGTTTTCTGGCGATTCCCAGGATGAGAGTACCATACCATCGCTATCTGCCACCATTACAATATAGGTTCCGGCCAATCCCCTTGCCATCTCGGATAATACGTCCTTCATGCTACCATCTGGCATTCGAGTTTACCTCCTTTCTTTCAGTTTCTGATGTCGTTATATTCTAATATAATTTATATATCTTGTTGTTTGCTTCGTTCTACCAGATTCCCTATTTCCTCACCTCCTTTTACCGAAAGTCTGGCACTGCTAACAGGGCTTTACCCGGTAGACTGAAGGCAAACATCTATTCTCATGTGCATCTTAATAGATAACTTGACTCAAGTGTATGCAAGTTAAAGTGTGTTTGTCAAGTTCAACGTTAGCTATGCGCGGCGTTTTAATATTTTTTGGGGCAATAACGTATATCCAGTTTGGTTCCTCCTCCTGTCATTCTGGCCCTGACTCTGAGCCAAAGGCGAGGGGGAAGGGGGAAGAATCTTATGTTCTACTTGCTACCGAGATTGCCATGCGGATTTTACTCTGAGCCAGGTCCTTCGGTCGCTTCACTCCCTCAGGATGACAGAAGGCGAAGGACTCCCTCAGGATGACAGAGGGCGACGGACTCCCTCAGGATGGCAGAGGGCGAAGGACTCCCTCAGGATGACAGAGGAGAGACTACCTCATCCTGATCCTCTCAAATTAAGGGGGAGGGAAGTAAAGTCAAAAGTTAAAGATTCGCCACCTGTCATCCTGTTTCCCCCCACCTGTCATTCTGACCCTGACCCTGAGCCAAAGGCGAGGGGGAAGGGGGAAGAATCTTATGTTCTACTTGCTACCGAGATTGCCATGCGGATTTTACTCTGAGCCAGGTCCTTCGGTCGCTTCACTCCCTCAGGATGACAGAAGGCGAAGGACTCCCTCAGGATGACAGAGGGCGACGGACTCCCTCAGGATGACAGAGGGCGAAGGGCTTACTCGGGATGACAGAAGGCGAAGGACTTACTCAGGATGACAGCCCCGACCTTAAAAGGCGGGGCACGAGGCTAAAAACTAGTGTCTACATGTTTGATTAACCTGCGGGTGACAGTCGAGGTTTGTATTGCCTTAGGCTAATCTGGCGGGGTCGTCGACTTCGATAACTTTGATCCTTTGATATTGGGCGAACTGCCTGGCTTCATTGCTTAGCTTGGGACAGGCGAGCAGCAGTTTATCGTGAATGCCCACATCGTAAGCTCTGGTATCGAATGAGGACACTGTATTAAAGCTGATTTCGTCTTTGGCTGTCAGAACGCTTATGCCCAGGGTATGGGTGATGATGCCGTCGTCATTGAGAGCTAGTATATCGAAGGTGTGCTCAACACCAGACCTGCCCATAATTTTAGCCTGCTCCTCGAACTTGTAGCCGGAGCTTTTCAGGTGGTCCAGGAGGCTGGCTTTGCTTTCGAAGACGAAAGGCTTGCTACCTGGCTGCTTCGGGCTTGGTGGCAGGGGCGAGTTCAGCAGTGTTTCCAGGTCTTTTTCCTCGATGATTTTAATCCTCTGCTGCCGGGCGTATCGGCTGGCTTCCTGGTCCAGCTTGGGCACTACCAGTAAAACCTTGTCATGTATACCTAAATCATAGACTTTGTTGTCGAAAGCGAAGACCTCGGCTAAGCTTATGTCTTGCTGTCGGCTGCTAATGAGTATGCCGACACCGATGGTGTAAGTTATTAGACCGTCATCTCGTCGTGCCAGAATATCAATGAAATGCTTGGCTCCCGATTTGGTTGTGCCGTTGACGTTGGCGCTTTCAATTACCTCGTAGCCTCTTTTTTTGAGAAAGTCCACAAATAGCGGTCTCTCGTTAAGCTCGAATTCCATCTTGCGTTTCTTTTCCACGTTAAGATGATAGGAATACAGGACAATCTCATTAGCCGCGTACTCGGGGAAGAAATGCGAGCACTGGAGGCACTGCCAGCTGGATATAGCCTCCTTGAATATGGCGCCGCAGTCACGGCATTTATAGTTGATGCCCAGGCTTTGATAGTCGGTTCCGAGAAATCTAAGCTCCTGTTTGCATTTGGGGCAGATGTATTTACCATTGTCCGTGGCATAGTCATCTTCGAGGCTGTTGTTGCGGCAAGCGAAGTGCTCCAGTATTCGTCCTTTGCCTATGTTGCCGGAGCCACACTTGGGGCAGCCAAGCCCTGATTTCAATCTCGGCGACTGGCAACGGGGGCAGAACAGGATATTTCCCCGTATGCTTTTGCCAAGGATTTCTTCGTTAGCCAGGAATTCTAAAGTTGTTACGGCTTCCTGAGTTGTTGAACCCAGGAGACTTTCTGCTTGAGGATAGGCGAAACCTTCCTTGGTGGCAAGGTTAGTGGTCGGCTTGACTTCGCTTATATTGCCTGTCAGGAACTCCTTAACCAGCTTTATAGCTCTGGGGTCCTGTTTCACTATGTTGATGACGTCTATGACTTCAACCATTATATCTTCCCGGTATTTGATTCCAGCTAAGAAAGTTTAAACTAAACGTCAACAAGTTGCAATACATTTGTTTAGCTTCAGGGCGATTTTGGTCATATTGGGTATAGTACATTAGTACTAGAAGGGCGGAATGTGGACAAAAATCAAAAAGCAAAGGTTAAAAGTCAAAATGACAGATAGAAATGGAAATTATCTTAATCAGCCGGTCCTGTTCCCCCCTCCTGTCATTCTGACCCTTGACCCTGAGCCAAAGGCGAGGGGGAAGGGGAAGAATCTTGTGTTTTACTTGCTACCGATATTGCCATGTGGATTTTACTCTGAGCCAGGTCCTTCGGTCTCTTCACTCCCTCAGGATGACAGAAGGCGAAGGATTCTCTCAGGATGACAGAAGGCGAAGGATTATCTCAGGATGACAGAAGGCGAAGGATTATCTCAGGATGACAGAAGGCGATGTGCTCGAAGTGACATATAGCGAAGGAGTCACAATGGTGGTCTTTGGGTTTGGGTCGTTGTCCCTCCAGCCCCCTCCTATTTCTAGTATGTAAGGAGTAAGGATTGGAATTTTGAATTTGTTTAGAGTTTAGAGATTAGGATTTTGGGCTTCAGGTCTCACTACATGTTGCCCATCCCGGTAAAAGGGAGTGGACTGCATTTATATTTGACAAAAGGAGGCTGGTTGGCTACAATTGTAGTTGTTTAAAACAACAACAATGATTGATTTGCAGAATTATGTAAGCGTGCGTGAAGCAGCCAGGCAGGTAGGCATACATGAGGAGTCGCTGCGGCGGCTTC
>CAZUEB010000026.1:0-12086 GCA_964619115.1 uncultured Dehalococcoidales bacterium | reverse complement strand
GTCAGGGGCTTAAGGATTACTGATCTGGAGACATTGAAGGTGGTTACGGCGGTACTGGCGGGGTTGGTCAACAAGGAGCTGGTATCCGCCATATGGCGCTCAGGCGGCAAAGCTGTAGGCTTGAGCGGTGTTGATGGCGGCTTGATTCTGGCGAAGAATAAAACACCGGAGTTAGGGTATGCGGGGGAAGAACTAAAAGTTAACGTGGCTGTGATAGAGATATTGTTGAAAGCTGGCTATATACCGGTCATAGCACCTGTAAGCCTTGGCTTGTTGGAGAGTTCGGACATGGATACTAATTTGCTTAACGTTAATGGTGATACTGCTGCCGGTGAAATCGCTGCTGCTTTGAAGGCGGAAAAGCTTATTTTTCTCACCGATGTCCCGGGTCTTTATGATAACTCGAAGAAACTGATTCATAAATTAAGTCCTCAGGGTGCCAGGGAAATGATTGAACTTGGCGTGGCTTCTGGTGGTATGGTCGCCAAGATTGAGGCTTGTCTCATGGCTCTGACCAAGATACCGGCAGCTCGAATTATAGATGGCAGGTCGCCTCACGCTTTGCTCAATGAATTTGAGGGCAGGGGTGATGGCACTACAATAAGTTGGTAAAATGGAAAACTGGCAGGAACTGGAACAGAAATTTTATATGCGTATAATCAAGCGATTGCCGGTTACCCTGGTTCGGGGTCAAGGTGCCCGGGTCTGGGATAGCAAGGGCAAGGAGTACCTTGATTTCGTTGCTGGCTCGGCGGTCAACAGCCTGGGACATTGCCATCCGGTAGTTGTCAAGGCGTTGACGGAACAGGCTAAAACTCTTATTCATACATCGAACCTGTTCTACACTGTTCCCCAGCTGCAGCTGGCCAAATTACTGGTTGAGAACAGCTGTCTTGACCGGGTTTTCTTCTGTAACAGCGGCGCTGAGGCTAATGAGGGGGCTATAAAGCTAGCCCGTCGCTACGGCAAGCTTCACCTTGGTGGAGCTTATGAAATTATAACCACCCATGGTTCCTTTCATGGTCGGACGCTGGCTACTGTGGCAGCCACAGGTCAGGACAAGCACCAGCAACCTTATATTCCCCTACCGGACGGCTTTGTCCAGGTGGATTACGATGACAGCGAGGCAATCAAAGCGGCAACCAGTAATCGGACCTGTGCCGTGATGGTGGAACCTATTCAGGGTGAAGGTGGGGTTAATGTGCCTGATGATAAATATCTTAAGCAGGTACGAGTCTGGTGTGACGAGAAAGGCATACTGCTCATACTGGATGAGATTCAGACCGGCATTGGCCGACTAGGTAGCCTGTTCGGTTATGAGCAATATGGAGTCGAACCGGATATACTGACAGCGGCCAAAGGATTAGGTGGTGGCGTGCCAATAGGAGCTTTGTTAGCCAAGGAGCGGGCTTCTGTTTTTGTGCCCGGTGACCATGGCTCGACTTTCGGTGGAAATCCCTTAATTTGTGCTACCGGAATGGCAACGTTGAAATTTATCATTGATAATGATATACCGAATAGGGTTAAAGAGTTGGGAAAGTATTTCATAACCGGCATGGAAAAGCTGAAAGCCAAGTTCAACTTCATTGCTGAGATACGAGGTCGCGGGTTGTTATTGGCCTTGGGCTTTACTGATGATATTGCTGAAGAGCTGGTGCTGGCTTGCCTGAAGGAAGGCTTGCTGGTTAATCCGGTCAAGCCGAATGCATTGCGGTTTATGCCGCCGCTTATCATTACCGAGAAAGATGTTGACGAGGCACTGGGCATTTTAGACATAGTTTTTAGTCGGAGGTCACAGTAATGGCAAATAAAAAAGTAGTGCTGGCCTACAGTGGTGGACTGGACACGTCGGCAGCCATAAAATGGATGGCGGATAAGTATAAGATGGATGTTATTGCGCTCACCGCGGATATAGGCGGTGTTGGCGAGCTACCCGCTATTCAGAAAAAGGCGCTGAAAATAGGAGCAGTCAAGGCATTAACTGTTGATGCCAGAGAGCTTTTTGTTGATTCTTACGTTTTCCCGGCTCTGAAGGCTAACGCCATCTATGAGGGGCAGTACCCGCTGGCTACAGCGCTGGGCCGTCCACTGATAGCTAAAATGCTGGTAGACACTGCCATAAAAGAAGGTGCTGTGGCGGTAGCTCATGGCTCCACGGGTAAGGGCAATGACCAGGTTCGCTTCGATGTGAGTGTGTTGGCACTGGCTCCAGAACTGAAGGTTATAGCACCGGCACGAGAGTGGGGCATGACGCGAGAAGAGACTATTAAGTATGCTGAAAAACATGGCATCCCTATTCCGGTTAAGGTCGCCAGCCCTTATTCCATAGATGAAAATATCTGGGGCAGGAGCATAGAGTGCGGCGTGCTGGAGGACCCGTGGGCTGAGCCCCCGGAGGAAATTTTCGCTTGGACTAAATCACCGGCAGTCTCCCCTGATAAGCCAGGTTACGTGGAAATCGGTTTTGAGGAAGGAATTCCGGTAAGTCTCGATGGCAAAAAAATGAATGGTGTGGCTCTAATTCAAAAGCTTAATGAATTAGCCGGTAAGCATGGTGTGGGAAGAGTTGACCATGTGGAAAGCAGGCTGGTGGGGATAAAGTCGAGGGAAATTTATGAGTCACCGGCAGCTACTGTACTGCTGAAAGCACACCAGGCCATGGAAGCGATGACCTTGACTCACCAGCAGCTCCGTTTTAACGAGAAGGTGTCCAGTGAATATGCCGACATCATATATAATGGCCTGTGGTTTACTGCATTGCGCCGAGATTTGGCTGCTTACGTGGACCGCGCTCAGAAGCATGTTACTGGCACAGTAAGGGTTAAACTTTTTAAAGGAAACTGTATTGTGGTGGGCAGAAAGTCTCCTGTCTCATTATATGACTATAGCCTGGCTACTTATGATAAAGGCGATGTCTTTGACCAGAGCGCCTCGATTGGTTTTATTCACGTATGGGGGTTGCCGGCGAAGGTCCAGGCTAGAGTGCAAGGTGGTGAGGACGGAGAAAAGAAGCCGAAAAAGAAAACTTGAGATATTAGAGTATATGGCTAAGAAAGACGAAGTTAAAGGTCATTTGCGCAGCCGCTTTCAAAAGGGTGTAGATAAGGCGGTTGAGAAATATGCCGCCTCCATTTCTTTTGATTGGAGGTTATATAAACATGATATTGCCGGGAGCATCGCGCACGCGCAGATGCTAGCCGGGCAGGAGTTGATATCAGGAAAAGACGCTGAGCTTATCGTCTCGGGTCTTACCTCAATTCGAGGCGAGATTGAGCAAGGTAAATTTGAATTCAGACCTGAACTTGAGGATATACACATGGCTATCGAGAGCCGCCTGTTTGAGAAAATAGGTGATGTGGCTGGCAAGCTGCATACTGCTCGTTCCCGAAACGACCAAGTGGCTCTGGATATGCGCCTTTTCGTCAAAGAGGCTATTTTGGAAACTGTTAGCAAGCTGAAGGATTTCCAGGCGGCACTGCTGGATGTAGCTGAGGCTAATAAAGCTGTCATTATGCCCGGATATACCCATTTGCAGCAGGCTCAGCCAGTCCTTCTTGCCCATCATCTTTTAGCCTATTTCGAGATGCTGCAGCGGGATGTGACCAGATTTCAGGATTGCTTGAAGCGTACCGATGTCTCGCCACTGGGTAGTGGGGCTCTGGCCGGAGTAGCTTATCCCGTTGACCGTAAGTTAACAGCTCAGAAGCTGGGCTTCAGTGATGTAAGCGCTAATAGCCTCGATGCTGTGTCTGACCGGGATTTTGTCATTGAATACGAAGCTGCTGCCGCCATCACGATGATGCATTTATCCCGACTGGCGGGGGAGATAGTGCTGTGGTCTTCAGCCGAGTTTGGCTTTGTGGAGCTCGATGAAGCTTACGCCACGAGCAGCAGCATTATGCCCCAGAAAAAGAACCCGGATGTGGCGGAGTTAGCCAGAGGCAAGACGGGCAGAGTTTATGGCAATCTGCTTAGCCTTTTGATGGTAATGAAAGGGCTACCACTGGCTTATAATCGTGATATGCAGGAAGACAAGGAGGGGCTTTTCGATACTGTGGACACATTTGTCTCCACGCTGGAAGTCTTCACTGGCATGGTAAAAACCATGAAGACCAATAGCGCTCGCATGGGGCAGACTATGTCCGGCAGCTATATACTGGCTACTGACCTGGCTGACTATCTGGTGAAGAAGGGATTGCCTTTTCGCCAGGCGCATAGCGTTGTGGGCAAGCTGGTGCAATATGCCATCAGTAAGAAAAAAGGCTTTCAGGAGTTGAGTCTGGATGAATATCATCGTTTATCATCTCTTTTCGCCAAGGATGTGTACGGCATTACTTCGGAAACTTCAGTTAAGGCTCGCAATTCTGTGGGTGGCACTGCACCGGCACAGGTGGTAGCTGCCCTGTCACGGGCTAAAAAGCTTGTCGGGAAAAAGTAATGAAAAATAGGCGAATCAAAATAGCGCCGTCAATCCTTTCTGCTGATTTCAGCCGCCTCGGTGAGCAGGTCGCTGAGGTAGCCAAAGCCGGCGCCGACTACATTCACGTCGATGTAATGGACGGGCAGTTTGTGCCTAATATAACCATTGGTGCTCCTGTGGTGGCTTCGCTTCGTTCCTGGACTGACCTGCCGCTGGACGTGCATTTGATGATCGAGCGACCAGAGGCTCATGTGGCGCAGTTCGCTGATGCTGGCGCCGATATCATCACTGTCCATGTTGAGGCTGCAACGCATCTGTATCGCCTGGTCGAGACAATAAAAAGCCTGGGGGTTAAAGCCGGAGTATCGTTGAATCCAGCCACTCCTCTAAACTCATTGGATGAAGTTCTTCCTTTGCTCGACCTGGTACTGGTAATGACTGTTAATCCTGGCTTCGGCGGTCAGGCTTTCATCGGTAGTATGATGGATAAAATAGCTCGGCTGCGGAAGATACTGGATGATAGACAGTACAAGGCGGAGCTAGAAGTCGATGGTGGTATCACTGTAGTTATAGCTCCAAAGGTGGTTGAAGCGGGAGCCGATGTTCTGGTTGCCGGAGCTGCTGTTTTTGGCTCTAAGCAAGGTGCCGGGAAGGCGTTGCAGGAGATGAGGAAATCACTTGGTTTATCTGGCTAGCTTATGTTGACTGCGCAGACAGCGGGTACACAGATTAACTTGCTTAGGCTTCCCGTCAATTACAATAGTGGCTGGCTGGATATTGGGCAGCCAGCGTCGCCTGGTATGCTGCTTCGAATGGCTTATCCTATGGCCGAAATGTGCCGTTTTGCCACAGATATCGCATTTTGTAGCCAAATTGTTAACTCCTTTTCCACCAATGAGACCATATAACTGTCAAGCAGGTCTTGACAACAGGAGTAGAATTATACCACAATTTCCAGATTATACAAAGGAGAAGAGATGAAACAACTTCGTTCCTGTGATGGTCAGGAGTTCAGAGATATGTTTGCCGCTGGCAGTAGCTGGCTGGAGAAAAGCGTTCCGGACATTAATGCCATAAACGTTTTCCCTGTGCCTGATGGTGATACCGGGACGAACATGTTTCTAACCATGCGCTCGGTCATAGAAGAAGCTGACCGAATTTCAGGTGGCAGCGTCTCTGCTGTAGCTAAGGCTATGGCCCAGGGCGCTTTGATGGGCGCCAGGGGAAATTCAGGTGTGATACTGTCTCAGTTCTTCCGTGGCATGGCGAAGGGACTTGATGACAAAGATTCCATTACCGGAAGTGATTTGGCAGTGGCACTGGATGAAGCATGTCGCGCCGCCTATAAGGGGCTATCACAGCCGGTAGAAGGAACTATGTTGACAGTGATTAAAGATGCAGCTAAGGCTGCTCAGGAAGCTGCCCGAACCGCTCCAGATAATTTGACCGGGGTGGCAGAGGCTGCGGTTGATGAAGCCAGGGATTCGGTAGCCAGAACTCCCCTTTTATTAGACGTTCTGCGTGAGGCTGGTGTAGTGGATGCAGGAGGTCAAGGCGTATATGTGTTATTGGAAGGCGTACTTCGTTATTTAGAGGGAAAGGTTGAGGAAATGAGATATCGACGTCCCCAGATGGTTGCTGCTGAGTTGCCTGCAGGCACTACGGCGACTCCGCATGTGACTGAGTCAGAAGAGCCTTATGGATACTGCACTAACTTCTTGCTCGAAGGCCATAAACTTAATCCCGATAAAATTAGGAAGAAGCTGGAAGGCAAAGGTCAATCAGTTGTCGTCGTTGGCGATGAGAGCACTATCAGGGTTCATATCCATACCTATGACCCTGGAGGTATTATAAGATTTGCTACTGCTTTAGGTACCTTGCATCAGCTGCAGATCCAGAACATGGATGACCAGCATGTTGGCTTTGTTGAGATGCAGAAAGAAAGGTTGCCAAGCTCGGATACTGGCGTGGTAGCAGTTGCTGCCGGAAGCGGGATGAAGGAGGTCTTCCGTAGTTTGGGGGCTGCGGCAATAATTACAGGCGGGCAGACAATGAATCCGAGCGTTCAAGAGATACTTCAGGCAGTTGAGGCAGTGCCGTCACAGAAGATAATTCTGTTACCCAATAATAAGAATATCATTTTGGCTGCCTCTCAGGTCCAGTCGCTCACATCCAAAGAGATAGCTGTGATTCCAGCAAGGACTGTGCCTCAGGGGATAGCTGCTCTCATAGCTTTCAATTATGAAGGAAGCATGGAAGAGAATGTCCAGGCTATGACAGATGCTGTTGCCACGGTGAAAACTGTAGAGATCACCGAGGCGGCACGTAGCACGAAGTTACAGGGATTAAAAATAAGTAAAGGGCAGGTTATTTCCATATTAGATGATGAAAAGTTGCTTGCTGCCGATGATGACACGGAAAAGGTTCTTTTTGAAGCTCTTGATAAGATAGATATTGATTCGGCAGAAGTAGTGACCGTATATTATGGCGCTGATATCGAATCAACTCAGGCGGAGCAGGTGGTTCAAAAAATCCGTGAAAAGTATCATGACAAACAGGTAGAGATGGTGTCAGGCGGACAACCGCATTACCGCTACATAGTTTCTCTGGAATGATAGCCTCTTGAGGCATGTGGATTTAGTCAAAATTGTGACTGATGCTTGATTTGATTTAATTCCATAACTAGCTTGCATTGATTATTTCTGGGACTGAGAGAAGGTTAAAACCGGTGACAACCTCTTCGCTCATAGATATTGAGCCGCTGAGAACCATTCTCCAAATGGAATGCCAGAGAAACTATTCTGATACCACGGTGTTAGGCGGGCTCGATAAATACCTCCATAAATGGGCGAGACAAACTAGAGACAGAATAAGCTCTCCTGAAATTCTGGCTCGCTTCATCGAACTTCATCTGGCTGATTCCAATTATGCTGAATGGGGTGTTGATAAGCGTAAGGCATGGATAAAAAATGTCCTCGATTGGCTGGCTCAAGCGAATGCGATAACTGGAGCAGCGCCGGCGAAGAAGAGCAAATCTCGTTCTAAGGCATCCAGCCGACCATCTGCAGCTTCCACAGTTCGCGATTCGACTGGCGATAAGGATTTAGACTCGTCGGTGACCGTTGCTAAAGGAATCGCTGCCAGCTCGGCTAGCAAGCTGACCAAGCTGGGGGTGCAGACAATTCGGGACTTGCTTTATTTTTTCCCCAGACGTCATCTCGATTATAGTCAGAGAAAACCTATTGCTGAACTTGCGGTTGGCGAAGAGCAGACTATTCTGGCTACAGTTTGGGAAGCTAGAATAGCCAGGCTGGGCTACCAGAGGGGGACTGAAGTCATTGTTGGTGATGAGACAGGTAATATGAGGGCGGTCTGGTTTAATCAGCCCTTTCTGGCTAAGAATTTTCGTACTAACGCTCAAGTAATGCTCAGTGGCAGGGTGTCTGAATTTAAGGGAAATAAGGTATTTGAATCACCGGAGTGGGAACTTGTCGAGGATAAGGAGTTGATTCATACCGGTCGCCTGGTTCCTGTTTACCCCTTAACGAGGGGTCTATATTCTAGGCAAGTGAGGAATCTGGTAAAAAAGGTACTCGACGCCTGGGTATGGCAGGTGATGGATTTTTTGCCACAAGAAATTAAAAGCAACCGTCATCTCTTGGATTTACCCCAGGCTATTATGCAGGCTCACTACCCGGATAGTCCTTTAGCCAAGGACGAAGCCAGGAAGCGTCTGGCTTTTGATGAACTTTTCCTTCTCCAATTAGGTGTGCTTGGCAAGAAGCGAGACTGGCAGGAAAGTCAGCCAGGCAACGCCTTCACTTTTAATAAAGATAATCTCAGTAGATTTCTGAATTCACTGCCTTTTAATTTAACACCGGCACAGCAGCGAGTCCTGCAGGAGATTCTTGCTGACTTGCAGAGGTCCAAGCCTATGTCGCGCCTTCTTCAGGGTGAGGTAGGCAGTGGCAAAACTGTGGTGGCCACGGCGGCTTTGCTGGTAGGTGCCGACAATAGTTATCAGGGAGCGTTCATGGCGCCAACCGAGATATTAGCCGAGCAACACTTCAAGACTATCCGCCAGCTTTTATCTAAGATAAGCCATGAAAAGGATGAGCAGGACAATGTTTGCAGCTACCACGGGCTATTTTCTCATCCTGTTAGCTTTGCCCTGTTAACTGGAAGCATGAGCGAGAAGGAGAAAGCAGCGTTACACCAGCGGATTCAAGAAGGACAGGTGGATATCGTTATCGGTACGCATGCTCTGATTCAGAAGGCGGTAGAGTTTTCTAAGCTCGGGTTGGTGGTTGTTGATGAGCAACATCGATTCGGTGTTTTGCAACGTTTAGCATTGCGCCAGAAGGGATTTAATCCCCATATATTGGTGATGACGGCTACACCTATTCCACGTACTCTGGCGTTGACTCTCTATGGTGACTTAGACCTTTCGGTTATAGATGAATTGCCGCCCGGGAGGCAAGAGATAAAAACGAAGTGGCTTAAGCCTGAGCAGAGAGGCAGGGCTTATGATTTTATCCGACGGCAAATTGCAGACGGTCAGCAAGCCTTTATAATCTGTCCCTTAATTGAGGAATCGGAGACTATCGAAGCCAAAGCAGCAGTTGCTGAATATGAACGGTTGTCAAAGGAAATTTTTCCTTATTTAAGGCTCGGCTTGCTCCATGGCCGAATGTCAGCCAGCGAAAAAGAGAAGGTGATGCAGAGTTTCCGTGATGGCAGGCTTGATATTCTGGTATCTACGCCTGTAGTAGAGGTCGGTATTGATGTACCTAACGCTACCGTTATGCTGGTGGAGGCAGCCGACCGTTTTGGCCTTTCGCAGTTGCATCAGTTTCGCGGTCGTGTGGGGCGAGGCGAAAAACAAAGTTACTGTTTGCTTCTGGCTGAGAGGCCTTCGCCTGAGGGCAGCGAAAGGTTGAAAGCTATAGAAGGGATTCAGAATGGTTTTGTTTTGGCCGAGAAGGACTTGGAACTGCGGGGACCGGGCGAGTTCTTCGGTACCCGCCAGAGCGGTTTGCCCGATATCCGCATGGCACGGTTATCTGATACTCCGTTGCTGGAATTAACTCGAAATGAAGCAGTGTCTCTTTTTCAGAGAGATTCTGAGCTCAAGATGCCCGAGCACCGGCTACTGGCTAAGGAGCTAGCCAGAGTCTGGCAAACTGGCGGCGAATTAAGCTGATTTGAAAGTTAATGGCATTAGCTCTAATATATAATGGTTATCAGCAAATTTGTTTTGCCATTCGGAGTTTTTCGCTTGTCGTTCTGAGCTTTTTACCTGTCATTCTGAGCGGAGCGAAGAATCTAATTATCTATAGTCATCGAGATTAATGGTCATCAAACATAAACTGGCTAAGGCTCTAGAGCAAGCTGTAGCGCAAGCTCAGCGGGAAGGGATGCTGGCTGCTGCGGCTTTGCCTGAGATTATATTGGAACGTCCGCAAAATCCTGAGCACGGTGATTATGCCTCCAGCCTTCCGCTAAAGCTGGCCAGGACAAACGAAATGGCTCCTCTGAAAATCGCTGAGAAAATTATAGAGTTTATGCCTCCTCTGACAGAGGTCTCCAGAACAGTCGTTGCCGCCCCGGGCTTCATCAATTTTGAACTCAACTCCGATTGGCTGGCACAGCAAGTGGCAGCCATACTGGATGCCGGCGATTCTTATGGGAATATTACCATCGGTGGTAAGAAGCCTGTTCAGATTGAGTTTGTTAGCGTTAATCCCACCGGGCCTCTTCATGTCGGGCACGGTCGCGGTGCTGTTTTGGGAAGCACTCTGGCGAATGTGCTCAATGCCACCGGCTACGCTGTGGAAAAGGAATATTATATTAACGATGCCGGCAGCCAGCTCGATGCTTTCAACCGTTCTCTCTATGCGCGTTATCAACAAAGTCTCGGCATTGATGCCGAGATGCCGGGCGATGGCTATATGGGCAACTATATGGTTGACCTGGCTAAAGAGATTATCGATAAAGAGGGCAAACGCTTTTCGACCATGCCTGTAGACGCAGCCGCTAAAGAGCTGGGGGCGATTGGGGTTAATACGATAATGAGCATGATCAGGCAGGACCTTGAGCTGCTGGGAGTGGAGTTCGATGGCTGGTTCAGTGAGCAGAGCCTGTATAAAAAAGGCCAGTATAAGAAGGCTATGAAGTTGCTGAGTGACGGTGGTCATGTGGCGGAAAAGGAAAATGCCACCTGGTTTACATCATCTGCGCTGGGTGAAGACAAAGATAATGTGTTGATACGGAGCGACGGCTCACCTACATATTTTGCCTCGGATATTGCCTATCATTTCAACAAATTCCTGGAGCGTAAGTTCGATACTGTAATTAATATCTGGGGAGCTGATCACCAGGGACATGTTTCCCGAATGTTTGCCGTGGTTAATGCCCTAGGGATAAATCCGGAGCGACTCAAGATAATAATCTGCCAGCTGGTTACGTTACGCCGTGGCAAGGAGGTAGTCAGGGTCTCCAAGCGTAGCGGAGATATTATCACCTTGAGGGAGGTAATAGACGAGGTCGGTTCGGATGCATGTCGTTTTGTCTTTTTATCCCGTTCTGCCGACGCTCAAATGGACTTCGATTTGGAGCTAGCCAGGAAGCAGTCGGTGGATAACCCGGTCTATTATGTTCAATATGCTCATGCTCGTATTGCCAGCATACTTCGGTTGGCTACAGAAAAGGGAATTGATTATAGTCGGGGCGATGTCTCTTTGCTCACCACTGAGCCGGAGTTGACCTTAATACGGCGTATGATGCTGTTGCCGGAGATGCTGGAATTAATTTCGGATACTCTGGAGCCGCACCACTTGCCTTACTATGCTCAGGATTTAGCCGCTGTTTTCCATAGTTTTTACAAGCAATGTCGGGTTGTTTCCAAGAATCAGGAGCTGACCCGGGCTCGGCTTAAGCTGGTTAAGGCAGCTCAAATAGTTCTAGCCAGAACGCTTCACCTGATGGGAATGACGGCACCCGAAAGCATGTAGCCCCTCGGTGATATCATTCTGAAGGAGTCCTTCTGTGGAAGGGCGATTGAAGAATCCCCACTCGGGATAAACTCGGCGAAGAATCTCGTAGATTGTCACGTCGCTAATGCTCCTCTTTAGTTTGTAGCTGGCGCTGCTTTGTGCTAAACTTTCCTGAATATGAAAAAACGCGTCTTTTCCGGTGCCCGTCCCACCGGCAGGCAGCATATCGGTAACTATATCGGCGCCATCCAGAACTACGTTGCCCTTCAAAAGGACTATGACTGTATTTATTGCATAGTGGATATCCATGCTTTGACAACTCTGGAGAACACAGACAGGCTTCAGCAGGATATACATGAGATGACGCTTGATTGGTTGGCTGCCGGTCTCGACCCTCAAAAGAGTATCCTCTTTGTGCAGTCGCATGTTCCTGAGGTAATGGAGCTTTATACCTTGCTCGGCATGGTTACGCCTTTAGGCTGGTTATTGCGTGTGCCCACTTTCAAAGAGAAGGCGCGTATGCAGCCACAGAATGTGAACTACGGGCTGGTGGGCTATCCGGTGCTCATGACTGCAGATATTGTGCTCTACAAGGCTGAAGTGGTGCCTGTGGGTGAAGACCAGTTGCCTCATCTTGAGCTGGCACGGGAAATAGCCCGCCGCTTTAATTC
>CAZUEB010000025.1:0-12963 GCA_964619115.1 uncultured Dehalococcoidales bacterium | reverse complement strand
CATTCTGAGCCTTTCCTCCCGCTCATTCTGAGCCTTTCCTCCCGCTCATTCTGAGTCTTTCCTCCCGCTCATTCTGAGCCTGTCGAAGAATGAGAGACAACGAAGGTCTAACAATAACAGGCAGGAGTGGTAAAAACATTGAGCAACGAGCAAATAAGGTCATTTATCGCTATAGAGTTACCTGAAGAGGTCAAAAAAGGGCTGCGTCGGCTGCAAGCCGAGCTGAAATTACCACAGCACAGCTTTGTGAAATGGGTGGCTACTGACAGCATACACCTTACGCTCAAATTCCTGGGCAACATACCTCCTCAGAAAGTGGCTGATATAACCAGCGTCATGGAACAGACCAGCCAGGGAATCAGCCCCTTTCAACTGGAAGTTACCGAAGTTGGCGCTTTCCCCAACATGAGGCAGCCGCGCGTCCTGTGGGTAGGCATAAAGGGAGAGGTAGATAAACTGGTAGCCTGGCAGCAGCGTATAGACAGCGGACTGGCTCCGCTGGGCTTCGCCAGAGAAACGAGGGCATTCACCCCTCATTTGACCTTAGCCCGTTTGCGAGAAGGTGTTTCACCCGGAGACAGAAGAGATTTCGGCGAGATGGTGACAAAAACACCCGCCGAAGTTAGCTATAAATTCAATGTTAGCAGCCTCAGCTTGATGAAGAGCCAGCTCCTGCCCGGCGGTGCTGTCTACAGCCGCCTCACAGAGGTGAAACTGCACTAATGCAGTTGTGAACTCACTCAGATAGAGGGGAGGCAATTACTTCTTTATCCTCCCTCCCCTGGCGGGAGGGAATTAGAGGGAGGGGGATTTCAAGCGTTCCACCCTCACCTTAATCCTCTCCCATCAAGGGAGAGGAAAAGAGGGAAAAACAGAGGTGAAACTAAAAAGCTAGGGCTTGTTGTCTACCCCAGAGGCACGATGCTATAATATATGGTCTGGCTGCCGGACTGGAATTCGCCAGATTCAACATAAGTGCAGATTGGCAAACCGTTCCCGAGTAGCTCAGCGGTAGAGCGGGCGGCTGTTAACCGCTTGGTCGTAGGTTCGAGTCCTACCTCGGGAGCCAACTTACCCTTGATTCGTATTATTCTCTTGGGATTCGGGAAGACTAAGTATTGGAGGACCTCCCGGCTTGAGAAATTCGACATTCTTGGATGCAGATATGACTGCGTTGATATACTCTTTATCCTCGGGGGCCGTTCCTTTCTCGGCTGCCTCCTCATCAGAAATCGGCTTTGCCCTAATCTCAAAACTATAGCGTTTATCGATACGATTTGCAATCTTATTCAAGCTAAGCTTTACCGCATTCCTAAGTTCATTTCGCCTAGGTTCGTCTTTTACTTTGTATTTTTTCAAAAGTTCTTTAGTTAATTTTTCTATTTCATCTTTCATGCGTTGGTCAATATGTTCTTCAACACCTTTAAGTTGATTCTTCGTAACTCCCCGTTCTCTAAGCTCCCTATGTTTTTCTATTATCTCAAGTATATCTTTATAGACCTTAACTAATCTCTCGACTGACAATGCAATACTGGCAGCAACTATAGGTAGCATCTCTAGAAAAACGCTTAATTCACTTGATGAAACGGAACGTATTTCAAACCCTGGGGGGCTTTCTCCAGTAGTTAGTTCAGCGAAAGTACCAAATATTCCATCAAGGTCTTCGAGGTCATCGGCAAACTCACCCAGTTTATTTTGGATAGCCGAACGAGGTATAATGACCCCAATTTCACACTGACCCGGTTCCAGTTCCTCTGCACCGATGTTCATCTGTTTGAAGCCAGAAACAATCTGTTCCAGAGCTCCTCCGTAAGATGTAAGTTGGTTTTGTAATTTTGAAAGCTCTTCAAGCGCAATAGAGAGGGTTATTGGATGGCGTTCAAATATCCCCTCAATACGAACTTGAAGGCTTTTCCCGAGTAGACCATCCAAGCCTAGCTCCTGTAGCGCTTGCTTCCATGCTGGACTGAAGTCGTTGCTGGGTGCGGCGGAAAGTGATGCGTATAGTGTCTTTAGGTGTTCGCTAACCTGTGGTTGGAACTGGGGTGCCTGCGGTTGGCTTATTTGATTTTGGAGAGCACCAACAAGCTGCTTCAGGGTTTCTCTCAACTTAGTAGTTTTGATGTCGTCGAGAACCGCTATGGCAATAGTGTGCAATCTCTCGGTATTCATGCATGACTCCTCATGCTACATCAGCCCATGTATGACTATTTTATATGTAATCTCCTATAGGGTCAATACCCGCTAGGGCCCATCAGGCCACCCCCGCCGAGCCCACTACCACTATTTTTAGTTCGCTGGTATCAACCGACTTTTATGTTGAAGCTGTGGCATAGATTCGGGGCTATCACTCAACTTGTTTATAAATATAGCTTCTATTTTATTTGTAGATGTATCGAAAGATGCACAAATTGCCTTATCGCCATATATGCGTAATATGGCCAGCTCTTGAGATTCAGGAATACTCAATTCTTGGGATTTAGGTATAATAAAGAATTCTTCCTTCATTTCTGCGTCTACACTGCCAGCCTTGTAAATAGCTTGGAATGTTAATGCTAACAAGAGTAACCCGGTTATTATTGCTATTTTAGGGTTGATTTTTCGTGGGGGGTCAGAATTTGGCTTTGTCTGCTGACCTAGAAGAATTTCTCTATTAAGTTTTCTTTTAAGAGCCTTTTTCCTAGGATGAGAAAGAACATACCTGTCAATTGCCACTGCGAGTCCCCATCCTACCGTCCAACAAATTAAGGTTAGATTCCAACTTTCACTTAATGGGAATCCTTTATAGAGCACTATAAGAACAACAAAGGCAACTAAACCACCCAAATATATCGATAACCATGTTTTCCATTCCCGAGGAAGCCGCGCAACTTTCATCAGTATGAAATAAAATGGCAGTACAGCAAATGCTATAATTAATAATTTAAATATTGCAATAAAGACACTTGTGAGGCTAATCTCGATAAGCTCCCGAGGTATCCCAAAATAATTGCAAAAGCCATACTCATAAAAAAATGCCAAACCGTAACTTAGTGCTGATATTACTACAGCGATACTAACTCCAGTAAACCATTTCTCCCACTTATTCCACCAGTTTATGCCCTCTATTGGCTTTTTATTTACCATCTTCAACTATCTGCCTTATGTAATTGTACCACTCTCAGAGTTGGTGTTGTAGGTTTGAGGGCCCGTCAGGCCGCCCCCGCCACAGAAAATTAAAATTGTTGACTTTTGCCTTTCACGCAAGAGTATACTCTTAGCCCCAAAATGAACGCAGGAATTACAATATATACCATAATTTCTTCTAAGTGCATCAATCCAGCCGAACACAACACCCATGCGCCGAAGGCCCAGCCCAAAATGTATCCAATACTCCATTTAGGCACTTTCCACACCAAAGCGGCATATCCAACCAATCCGATGACGTCAATCGCCCAAAGATACGACTCCATACCAGGTACGGCTCGGAATGCTGCTAAGAATCCCCCCATTGCTATACCAGTAATTACGTTTTCTAAGATTTGCAGAAAGCCCTTTTCCCCTTCGCTCATGTGACTACCATCATAATTCATATATGCTGTCTGTGCCCGCGCCTCGGCGGCCTCGCTTTCCTCGGCCCCAGCACCTGCCAGATGCGCTGTCGGGACATGCGGAACCTGTCTGCCAGTTCGGCAACGGGCACGCCAGCTAAGTACATTTTAACAATCTGCTCGTCTCGGCTCTTCCTCTCCTCGCGGCTGTAGGGTGACATCAACCCGCGGAACACCGGCGGCCCCTCGCTCAGCCTACGCCTGACCGTGGTCGGGCGCGGGGGCACTTTTGGGCAAACCGTATTCGAACAGTTCTGGGAATGCGGCCAATTAAACAAAACAGGCATTTGTGTGATTCTTATCAACTATGGTAGACTTCCAGTTGAAGTAACTAAAGGGGGCACTAGAGATGGTGGCAAAGAAGGAATGGCAACACCAGTTAACCATCCTCATAATATCTTTCCTTGGTGGCTATTTTGGTCTGGACCGTTTCTACCGAGGAGAAATTGCATGGGGTGTCTTAAAGCTGATAACGTGCGGAGGCATGGGGATTTGGTATCTCGTTGATTTAGCTATCGCTGCATATAGATTTGGTAAGCTTAACTAACCCGCCAGCTAGAGTATAGGGAAACCTGTGTCTTACAGCTTGACTTCTTCTTTACACCTTTAGTTTAGAGTAGCAGAATTTAGTGCTCCGCAGCCGCTTGGTCGTAGGTTCGAGTCCTGCCTTGTAAGCCACAGTTTTCGGCCACTGCTTCCTCAAAAGACAATTTCTGGTAGAATAAGCTATGCTGGAATTACAGGATTCAATCATTATAAAGCGACCTCCTGAAGTAGTTTATTGCTGGTTTGAAAACAATTTCGTAAAAGATTATAAAAAATGGCATCCGAAGGACCACATTCTGGCGAAGTGGCTAAAAGGTAAAGGCTTCGAGCCGGGTTCTGTCCTCTACGCCGAAGAATATCTGGGAGAGAGAATAGTAAAATTAACCTTTAAATTAATTAAAAACATACCAGATAATTTGATTGAGTATAAAGTATTGTTTCCGGAATCTATTATATGCTCAGGAGGTTCTTTTTTAATTGAACCCCACGATAAGGAAAGCATATTCACGGCAACGCTTACATTCAGATTAGGCTTTATTTTATCGAAATTCTTATCCAAAAGAGTAAACGCCCTGAAGAGACATATGAAAGAAGAGGGAGAAAATCTCAAGAAGATACTGGAAAGGGAATAAAATAGCTCTAAAGTCACCCCCCTGGGAGAGCCATCCTATACGTTCAATCCCGGATACCAAATCTTGACAGCTAGCTTTTATAGCCGTATCATAAATCCCCGAAACGACAGGTACCGTAAACAGGCACAACTGAATTGGGGATACACTTTATAACAAAAGTCTTATCAGAAAAGGTGATGTGATGCCACGTAAAACCAGGACTGCGGCAAAACAAGATAGACTGTTCATATTCATTGAGTGGCTGGCAGCACGACCTCTATTGACTGAGTTGACATTAACCGCCATCACAGTCCTGTTCGGCATGCAGGTGCTGAGAGTGCTGATACCGGGCATGTTCTGGACACTCGGCGGCAGGATGGGCCTGGGTGCAATAGAACTCGGGATAATCGGGGGCTTCATTTTCCTCACCGGCTTTCTAGCCGGGCCGCTGGGCTGGCTCATCGGCAACCGACGCCTGATGGCAGTTACCGCCACCGGACTGGGCTTAATGAGATTATTTATGCAAGTCCTGTGGGAAGAGCCGCTCTTAAATTTAAGCCTGGCAGTATTAGGAACAATTCTATTCATCATTTTTCTGCCAGCCTGTTTTGAAGATGCACGACTCCGCGGCAGACCGGCTGTATCAAGGTATGCCTTAGGACTTCTGGGTGGGCTGGCGCTGGATGTCGCCATCAATGGAGCCTTCGGCACATATGACATCGTCTGGCAGGTGGCACCGCTACCAGTGCTGCTAACACTGCTACTGCTAATTATCCTGCTCGTGCTCATCATGGGCGCCACGCCTGCAATCGTGAGCACCCCGAAAAAGTCAACCACCAAAACCACGGGAATATCAATGGCACGGTCCTTTACATGGCTAGCCATCGGGCCTTTCCTGTTTCTAGAACTGGTAATCTTCCAGAACATACCACGTTTGGCGACTCTGACCGGCTGGCCATTACCGATAGCTTTCGGACTAACGCTACTAGCCCAACTAGCCGGTCTGGCTGTCGCTGCCTGGCTCCTCATCAAGAGCTGGCGCACGTTATTGCCCTGGGCTGTTGGTGCTGGCGTCATACTCATTACGACTCTGGTATTCGCCTACCAGAAACCAGCAGCCCTGATAGCACTGCTGTTTCTAATCGGACAGGTGCTGGCATCGGCACTTATAGTCATGGTTTTAATCGGCATCACCACCAATACAGACAAAACACAGCGCTCCGGAATCTGGATTGCCAATGGAGTTGGCGCGGTCCTGTTGCTGCTGCTCATCTTCGGCTACTATGCTGTCTACGATATCAGTCTGCCCTACAACAATGCCATCATGGAAATAATAGCCGGGGGCATAATCGCAACCTGCGCTATAGGCGCCTTAACCTTCTGGCAACAAAAGCCGAAGGTCGACCCCAAATTATGGTCGGTGCCAGTATTTGCCCTGATTCTCCTGATATCGCCTTTGACTCAGGCAATCATGTGGCGAACACCGACTGCGGTCACCGGCGAATCCTTCCCTGTACGAGTAATGACCTACAATCTGCACAATGGATTCAATACAAAAGGTAAGCTGAATATCGAAGAAATCGCCCAGGTCATTGAAAATAACAACCCAGATATCGTCGCGCTGCAAGAGGTATCGAGAGGTTGGGTGGTCAACGGCCGACTGGACATGCTGGAGTGGCTATCCCGGCGATTGCAAATGCCGTACGTTTTTGGGCCTACGGCAGACCCCTTATGGGGCAATGCCATCCTGAGCCGCTACCCAATACTGGCATATTCAAAGGAGGAGCTGCCGCCAGATAATCTGCCGCTGCAGCGCGGCTTTATCGTAGCACTGATAGATATCGGGGAAAATGAAAGCCTCAAGGTCATCGCTACCCACTTCCACCATATCGAGGGAGATACGGACATCCGCCAGACCCAGGTTAAGACCATAATTGACTTCACAAACAAGATAGGCAATAACCGCATCGTTTTATCAGGCGACCTCAACGCACAACCTACCGACCCGGAAATACGTATGCTAAGGCAAGGTCGCCTTATAGATGCCGCAACAACGATGAACCCGGCGCTAACCTACACTTTCGCCTCAGACAATCCATATCAAAGGATAGACTATGTTTTGACATCATACGACCTCAGGGCAACAGATGTTCAGGTACCTTTAAGCACTGCCTCTGACCATCTCCCGGTTGTTGCTGTGATATATAAGTGAACCCGATGGAGGTATCTTTATGGATATAAATGAGCTTCTGGCTCTAATGGTAGAAAAAAGAGCCTCAGACCTGCATATAAGAGTGCCTAACGTACCAGTGCTGCGCATCGACGGCGAGCTTAGACCACAGCAGCATTTACCGCCGGTTAGAATGGAAGACGTTGAAGCAGCATTTGAGCATATTACTACTCCCGAACAAAGGAATCGCTTCCACCTGGAAAAGGAGCTTGACTTCGCCTACAGTGTACCCAAATTAGCCAGATTCCGAGTGAGCGTAATGCGACAAAGGGGAACGATAAGCCTTGCCTTCCGACTGGTGCCCTTCAAGGTCTTTACAATTGATGAGCTAGGATTACCACAGATTTGCAAAGACCTCATAATTAAACCAAGAGGGCTCATTCTAGTCACCGGTCCAACTGGCAGCGGCAAGTCCACCACCATGGCCGCTATGCTTAATTACCTTAATGAGCACATGGCTCGCAATGTAATCACCATCGAAGACCCGATTGAATATCTACATCCCAACATCAAATGCCTGATAGCTCAGCGAGACCTCGGTGACGATACCAAGGCATTCGATACTGCCCTAATCCACGCCCTGAGACACGACCCGGATGTTATCATCGTCGGCGAGTTGAGAGATTTCGAAACCGTGCAAACAGCGATGAGGGCTGCCGAAACCGGGCACCTCGTAATGGGTACACTGCACACAACCGATGCCCCTCAGACTGTTGACCGCATAATTGACATATTCCCACCCACACAACAACCTCAAATCAGATTGCAATTCTCACAGGCAATAGTCGCAGTCCTATCTCAGGCATTGCTACCACGGGCTAGTGGCAGTGGGAGAATAGCTGCCTTTGAGATTATGACTGGAAACTCCGCAGTCAAAAACCTTGTTCGTGAAGGCAAGACATTTGAGTTGCATAGTGTGATGCAACTCAGTTCCAGTGAAGGCATGCAAACCCTTGACCAATCACTGGCTGATTTAGTCAAAAAGAAAATAGTCACCGCAGAAGAAGCCAAGATGAAGAGCAGCCACCCCGACCGACTGAAAAAACTGATTGACTACCAGCCCAGCGCTTCCAGGCGCTGACCTGTAGAGCATAGTATCAACATTAAGATATTTTTTCACACAGCATCCTGCGCACAGCTAAAAGATGCAAACCTATTCCGGGAAGGGTATTCCCCGTAGAGTCATACAAAACAGGTCAGTAGTAAAAAGGCCGCTACCTCCCTGCCAAGATGGCGGAAGCCCCGGAATAACGCCCTCGTTCTCGCAGCTAACCTTGACCTACTTGATAGCATCCTTATCAAGTTGCGCAGCCAGCAGCTCAGCGACATCCATGACTCTGAGCGATTCTTCTACCGCTTTCGCCTTAATAGCATCTTCGAACATCTGCAAACAATAAGGACAAGCTGCGGCTACGATATCAGCTTTGGTCTCGATTACATGCTCAATTCGCTCCTCGCTGATTCTCTTTCCAATCCGTTCTTCCATCCAGTAGCGCCCACCCCCGGCACCGCAGCAAAACCCGTTCCGCCGACTACGTTTCATCTCCAGCAGTTTGGACGGCGAGACACTGGCCAATACCTGCCTCGGGGCATCATATATATCATTGTGCCTGCCCAAGTAGCAAGAATCGTGGTACGTTAACCTGCCATCACCCATCAAAGCCGGCTTAATCCTGCCCTGTTTCAGTAGTTCGGAGATAAACTGGGTATGATGGACAACATCAAACTCGCCACCAAACTGAGGATACTCGTTCTTAATAGTGTTAAAACAGTGTGGACAGGTAGTGACTATCTTTTTTGCATTGTAGTTCTTGAATAGCTCGATATTCTTCATTGCCTGCATCTGGAACAGGTACTCGTTACCAAGTCTTCTTGCCGGCTCACCACAGCAGGTCTCCTCAGTGCCCAGAATAGCAAACTTAACACCGGCAGCTTTCAATATCTTGCCCATAGCTACAGCTATCTTCATGCTCCTGTCTTCCAGAGATGCAGCACAACCTACGTAATACACCACGTCAACATTGCTATCTTCTGACAGGGGTTTGATATCCAGCCCGCTCGTCCAGTCAGTTCTGGTGAGCGTAGTACCCCTGCAACTATGGCCTCTGGTCTCAATGCACCTCAAAGCAGCTTCTCCGGTCTCGGGCACCTTGGCCTGCTCCAGAACTAAATTACGGCGCATATCAATAATCTTATCGATATGCTCTACCCAAACAGGACATATATCCTGGCAAGCGCGGCAGGTGGTGCACGACCAAAGCTCATCCTCAAGTATGACCTCTCCAATCAGCGCTTTAACTCCACCACCATCAGCAGGAGTAGCCGGTTTGGCAGCCAACAAGGCACCGCTCCTGTCGAGCAAATGAGCCTTCAGGTCCTGTATTACCTTGCGTGGAGACAAGGGCTTACCTGTAAGATAAGCCGGGCATCTATCCTGACACCTGCCGCAGTCAGTGCAGGCATCCAGATCCAGGAGTTGTTTCCAGGTGAAGTCCTCTATCTTACTGACACCAAAGGTCTCAGCTTCTTCAATATTAATCGGCGCTAATGCTCCTTTGGGTCGAGACGACCTGAAAAACACATTAACTGGTGACACGATGATATGAGTCAGCTTATCGAATGAAAGACACACGTAGAAGATAGCACCCAGCGCCAAGGCGGTATGAAACCACCACAAGCCTATATACCAGGCTAACCGGGTACTTTCAGGCAAGCCAGCGAAGAAGTCAGCTATAAAATAGCCCACAAAAGCCAATCTAGACCACTCTGGGTGACTGTAGAATTCAGGTTGAGACAAGCCTTCCGGTATAGCTACGAGCATACGGAAAGCCTCAATAAAAAAGCCGGTAGCTACAACAACAAAGATGAGAGTTAGAACAACACCGTTGTCCAGCACAGTATTTAATCTTTCCGGCTTCTGGATATATCGGCGAATCACAGCCATGATGACACCAACCAGCATCATTACACCACCCACATCCAGCACAAAACTAAGACCGAGATAAACATTACCACTTATAAAATGGAACACGTAGTGGTCTACGACATCGAGAGCTGTCCCGACCAGTAAAATACCAGCACCGGCAAACAGCAGAAAGTGTATTATTCCGGGGTATGGTTCGCGGAAAAATCGCCTGTGGAACAGGCCATCAACCACACCAGCAACTATGAAATCCCATAGCCTCTTGCCCAAATTGTCGCACCTCTTATCAGGCTTACCGACCGCCCATAAACGGTAACGACGGTATATGGCATAAATAAAAACCGCCAGAGCAGCCACACCCAGTGGATACAATATAAGAGGTCCAAAAGCTATATTCCAGAAAATTTCACGAAATGCTTCCATGTTTATTAGCTCCTCCTTATATAGTATAGCTTAATCTAACTGGAACTCAACGCGGTTTGAGTAGCTCCAGATTACGCTTATTAGCCAGGGCAAACAGCTGCTCCACTGACTGCGGTGGAGCCAGCGCATCTCCCATCATGACCTCCGAAGAATCACCAAAAGCGTGGTAATCAGTGCCGCCTGTAGGAATAAGGCCATGCTGATTAGCCACCTCAAGTAGTCGGGCAATAATGTCCCGACTGTAATCACGGTAGTAGACTTCCATGCCAATCAAACCAACCCTCTTCAAGCTGGAAACAAGCTTATTTAAATCAACTATGTCTGCCGGGTGAGCCAAAACAGGCAATCCTTTAGCATCCACAATCAATTTCACTGCTTCAACCGGGAGTAATTTATATCGCTCCACATAAGCCGGGCCGTCATGGCCAATATACTTATCGAAAGCTTCCTTCTCAGAGCCAACGTAGCCTTTTTCAAACATAGCCTGAGCTATATGAGGTCTGCATACAGAACCACCCTGGGCTAGCTCAGACACTCGTTGCCACTCAATTTCCATGCCCAGACGACCTAGTTTAGCAATCATATTTTGTGCTCGCCCCAGCCTCGAATCGCGCAACTTCTGCAAATTGGCCGCTAATCTCTGGTCAATGTAATCGATAAAATAGCCTAAAATATGGACCTCACCATGGGGAACATCAGTATTTATCTCGACACCAGGAATAACTGTAAGCGAGGGAAAAGCTTCCGCAGCGGCTAATGCCGGCGAAATACCATCTACGGTATCATGGTCAGTGATAGCAATGATATCAAGCCCGACTTTTGCAGCCAGGGAGACAAGCTCCTTGGGATCCAGACGCCCATCAGAGGCAGTAGTATGTAAATGGAGATCGGCTTTCACCTATTCCCCTTTCATCTGTATTCGCTTTATGCCTATAGCCTTACCCGTAGACTCATCCACTTCTACTAGAACCGCATCGAAGCTAGCATGCCCTTCACCCATAAAAAAGCGATGAGGCATGCCGGTAAGAAAGCTACGAATCGCTGATTCAGTGTCGACGCCGATGACGGAATCCACAGGACCAACCATACCCACATCGGTAACATAAGCAGTGCCCTTAGGCAAAATACAGGCATCCGCTGTAGCTACGTGAGTATGCGTGCCAAGAACCGCACTTACCCTGCCGTCAAGATACCTTCCCATAGCCACCTTCTCCGAGGTAGCCTCGGCATGAAAATCGACAATAATAACCTTGGAGTCGTTTTCGATTTCCGAAAGCAAGCCATCCATCGCTCGAAAAGGACAGTCAAATTCGCCAATAAAGACACGCCCTATGAGATTCACTATTAAGACGCCTTCCATTTTCAGAAAACCACGGCCTGGTACACCGGGAGCGAAATTCAAAGGGCGCAGAATGGGCACCTCGCTATCCAGATGAGGAATTATCTCCTTCTTAGCCCATACATGATTCCCTGAAGTAATCACGTTAACGCCACAATCAAAAAGCTCTTTAGCCGTATCTGGCGTAATCCCAATACCCCCAGCGGAATTCTCACCATTCGCTATAACAAGGTCAATCCCATAATCGTGACACAGGCCTGGTAGACATTGATGCACTTTTCTCCTGCCAGGCCTGCCAACTACGTCACCTATCATTAAGACACGCAATAATTTTCCTCACATTGCTTGATTAGCTTATTTTGCATAATCCACTGCCCTTGTCTCCCGCATAACAGTCACTCTAATTTGCCCCGGATACTCTAGAGTGTCCTCTATCTTCTTAACTATATCCCGAGCTAGTCTCATAGCTGCAAGGTCATCTATTTGCTCTGGCTTAACCAGAATGCGCACTTCGCGTCCAGCTTGGATAGCGAAAGCCTTATCAACACCAGCGAAACTATTAGCCACATTCTCTAGAGCCTCAATTCGTTTTAAGTACTGCTCCAATGACTCCCGCCGGGCTCCTAATCTTGACCCACTTATAGCATCAGCCGTAGCCACAATAAAACCTAGAGCACTGGTTGTAGCAGCTTCGCCATGATGTTCACTGACAGCCTGAGCCACTTCAGTTGATTTATCCCACTGTTTAACCAGGTCAGCACCTATCAGAGCATGAGGTCCCTCCACTTCATGGTCCACAGCTTTACCTATATCATGAAGCAGGCCGGCTCTCTTGGCTAGGGTTACATCAGCGCCGATCTCAGCTGCCAGCATTCCGGAAAGATAAGCAACCTCAAGACTATGAGTCAATACATTCTGCCCGTAGCTACTTCGAAATTTGAGCTTTCCGATTAATCTGATCAGTTCTGGATGTAATCCTATGACACCAACTTCACGCATTGCTCGTTCGCCCTCATTGCGGATTGTAGACTCAACCTCATTCCTAGCTTTTTCCACAACCTCCTCAATCCGAGCCGGATGGATACGTCCATCAAGAATGAGGGTATTCAAAGCCACCCTGGCTACCTCACGCCTAAACGGGTCAAAACTAGAAATGGTCACCGCTTCCGGAGTATCATCAATGATGAGATCTACACCGGTAGACTGTTCTAAAGCTCTGATATTTCGACCCTCGCGGCCAATAAGTCGCCCTTTCATCTCATCACTGGGCAAAGGCACAACAGATACCGTCGTCTCTGAAA
>CAZUEB010000024.1:0-13003 GCA_964619115.1 uncultured Dehalococcoidales bacterium | reverse complement strand
TCATGCTGGACTTCTGGATGTGGACCTGCACAGCCTGCAGGGAAAAGTTATCGATAATTCAGGAGGCTCACGCTAGAATCCCACCAGAGAAGATGGCAATACTCACTATACACTTCATGGGGAGAGAACCAGTAATTCGGAGCTATGTCGAGGGCGAGAAACTGATTGCTCCCGTTCTTCTTGACCCGGATGGAACAGTGACCGACCTTTATCATGTAAATGTTTTCCCCACAGTTCTCTTCATAGATGGTGACGGAATTATCAGGTTAATAGACCCGAGATTTAGCAACGCCGAAGAGCTGGAAAATATTTTCAACAACTTGCTTGAAGACAAGTAAAAATCACATAATATCCTTACAGCAGTACGGCTTATCATTTACTTCTTCTTCATGTGGCTGTTTACCTTCTTCATAGCCTACAGACTTAAAGCCAGTTATCCGAGAGCCACCTGAAATTTGAGTCGGATAGAAGGCAGAAAAAACAGACCCTCTTGACAAAACGATTCAGTCTGAACTATAATTCGAAACATGTCGAATTTTCGAAATGGCGATTCCGAGCGACTCTCCCACGCATTTAAGGCGCTGTCGAATCCACACCGCCTGAGCATTTTCATGCGCCTGGCTTCATGCTGTTTGCCCGGCGAAACCTGTAACACGGACGCTGATATGCGTGAGTGCGTAGGGGCGGTCGGCAAAAATCTGGGTCTGGCGCCTTCAACAATCTCGCACCATATAAAGGAACTGCATAGAGCAGGCCTGATAAAAATGAAAAGGCGTGGTCAGACTGTTGAGTGCTGGGTCGACCCCGAGACATTGGACACCCTGGCTGAGTTCTTCAAACAGCCAGTCCAAGTTTGATTACTATGATAAAGCTCATAAATAACGGCTTAAATGAGGTTGGATATAACGAAAGTGAATAAGAAAATAGCAGGCATAATATCCTTGCTGTTTCTGACGGCAATCTCTGGTCTCCTGCAGGCATGCGCTGAGGCTCAACCGGGCTTCGAAGTATTGTCCCTAGACATAAAGCCAACAAAGATTACCACCGCTGAGAAAGCTACTATTGAAGTTGAGATAAGAAACAATGACGCTAAAGACGCTACGTATACCGTGCCCTTGATGGTTAACGGAGTAGCGGATGATAGAAGGAGCGTTACACTAGCCCCCGGAGAAACAGAACTGCTAACCTTCACGCTTGCTAGAAGCCAACCTGGAACCTACAGCGTTTCGGTTGGAAGCAGGGAATCAACTCTCGTGGTCGAAAAGCTTTCACCACCAGAATTTCGCCTTTCCGACATGGAGATTAATCCAGCCGAGGCTAATATAGGGGGCAATATTGTTATCACCGCCAAAGTCTCAAACATCGGCGGCACTCAGGGCAACTACACTGCCGAAATGAAGATAGACGGCATCACTATTGAAACAGAGCAATTCACTATAGCTGCCGGGACTGATTATAAGGTGGTCTTTAAAATATGCGAGTGCTCTCCCGGTACTTATACAGTTACCCTCGGTAACCTTAGCGGCGAGTTTGTGGTTAAGGGACCGCCCAGGCCAGTGACAAATTATCCCACACCTACATCAACACCCACATCAACCAGCTCCGGCTGCTCAACCAGAGGCTGAGGGTAGAAGCGCAGCTGCCCAGTTCGGGCAGCAGGCAAAAGCAGAGACAGACACCACAATCAATAATTTCACTTATACAGGAGACGAGAAAATGAAAAAAGAAGAGGTCAGGAAGGTTGTCACAGAGGGATATGCCCAGGTTGCCAAAGGTGGCAGTTCTTGCTGCGCACCACAGAGCTCGTGCTGCTGCACAACCAACATAGCCACGGATATAAGCAAGAAAATAGGCTATACCGACGAGGATATGCAGTCAGTTCCGGAAGGAGCTAATCTGGGGCTCGGCTGTGGCAACCCCGTAGCCATGGCTTCCCTGGAGGAAGGCGAGTTCGTCCTAGACCTCGGCTCGGGCGCCGGCTTTGACTGTTTCCTGGCGGCGAACATAGTCGGCAAAACAGGCAAGGTTATCGGCGTGGATATGACTCCTGAGATGGTAGAAAAAGCCCGAGAGAACGCCCGGAAAGGTAACTTCGAAAATGTAGAGTTCAGGCTGGGCGAAATCGAAAACCTGCCAGTGGCCGATAACCATGTCGATGGCATAATCTCGAACTGCGTTATCAACCTGTCGCCGGATAAAGATAGAGTCTTCCAGGAGGCATTCCGGGTATTAAAACCCGGCGGCAGACTGATGGTCTCCGACATAGTGCTGGTGACCGAACTTCCAGATTCGGTAAAGAACTCAGTCGCCGCCTACATCGGCTGCATCGCTGGTGCCACAATGAAGAATGTATATATAGAAGCCATCAAGGCTGCGGGGTTCGAGCAGGTAAACATAGTTGACGAGACATCTTTCCCCACTGATTACGCGCCAAACGACCCCATAATACAGGCGTTGGCAAATGACGTCGGGATTTCGCAGGCAGACTTAAAAAAGCTCGGCAGCTCTATAAAAAGCGTAAAGGTCCATGCCATAAAGCCTGCCAAATGACTAACCCGCCACAACGCACTGGAATAGCAAATCTGCCGCTGCACTACGGCAGAGCGCCGCGCTGGCTATTCGACCGCATGACCAGGCTGTCCCGTGAAATTACTATAGCCATCACCACCGAGTTCGGTCCTGAGGAGATGCTCCACCGCCTGTCAGACCCCTTCTGGTTTCAAGCCTTCGGCTGTGTACTGGGCTATGACTGGCATTCCAGCGGAGTAACCACCACCGTCTGCGGCGCACTCAAGGAAGGAGTTAAAGGGCTGGAAACCGACCTGGGCTTGTTCATCGCCGGCGGCAAGGGCAAAACATCGCGAAAAACCCCGGCTGAAATAGAGAGCCGCGGTCATCTCCTGAAATCAGACACTTCATCTCTGGTCTATGCCAGCCGCATGGCAGCCAAGGTTGATAACTCAGCACTTCAAGACGGCTATCAGCTATATCACCATACCTTTTTCTTCACCAAGAACGGCTCCTGGTCGGTGGTTCAGCAGGGGATGAATGAAAACAACCGCTATGCCCGCCGTTACCACTGGCTGGGTGAAAAGGTAACCGATTTCGTCTGCGAGCCGCATTCCGCCATATGCGCTCAAGCAAGAGCCGAAGCCCTGAACCTGGTAGCCTCTGAAAGCCAGCCGGCACGGGACACCATCACACAGATTACACTCGAGGAAAAACCGGAGAAAATTATCAGTCAGCTAAAGAGACTCAAGACCCTAGACCTGCCATCGCGACATCACCTCAACCTTGATGACATACACCCCGACCGTCTGAACAAGACTCTGCTCATCACCTATGAGCGTCACCCTGAGAATTTCGAAAAACTACTTAGCCTGGAAGGTGTTGGTCCAAAAACTCTCCGCGCCCTGAGCCTGATTTCAGAGCTTATTTATGATGCCCCGGTCAGCCTTCGTGACCCGGCCCGCTATAGCTTCGCCCACGGCGGCAAAGACGGACACCCTTATCCCGTGGACAGGAGAACCTATGACAGGAGCATCGAAATACTCAAGCAGGCACTGGAAAAAGCTAAGGTAGGCAACACGGAAAAAATAGCCGCCTTCAGACGGTTAAGAGCCTGGCTGTAAACACAGTGTCTAGATTTAGCTGCCCCCGGTATTTAGCTCTGTCTTCGGCTTGGGCGGCCTGCACAGGAAAATAGCCGCCAGTCCAATGGCCGCTACTGCCCACGAAATAATCATAATTGTCAGGTAGCTGCCCTGGAGGTCATAAAGAAACCCTGCCAGAGGCGCCGCCATGGCTTGAAACAACATCGAAACAGGCGAAACCACTCCGTTAATGCCGGCAAAAGCCGTAGACCCCCAGTAATTACCCACAATAGTAGGCACACAGATATAAGCTACTCCAAAGCCAAACCCACCCAGCAGCGGGTATAGATAAGCCATCCACATAGTCTCGGGTGAGACGAACCAGAAAAGGACCCCTCCCAGCAGAATACAAAAAGCACCGAAGGCAAAAAGTAAGCGCGGCTCGATAATGTCGCCCAGAGCGGCGGTGGTAAAGCGACCCACGACGCTCAAGCCGATAGCCAAACTGTAAAAGAAAGCTGCCATGGACGGGTCAAAACCACGGTCTTGCAGGTGGAGAGGCCCCTGCGTTACAATCACCTGCCACAGGAAGAAACTACACACTACAGCAACCACCAGAAGCCACAGCATCGGTGCCTTTAGAGCATCGCGCAATGTCCAATCGACCGTGGCTCGATAGACTCGTGCCGCCCGGCTGGTAACGCTTACTGCTGCCTCCACTTCATGCGGAGCCAGCCCGTGAGGATGTTGACCCATATCGGATGGCTGGTTGCGCACCGTAAGCATAGCCACAACTATCCCTATTATTGAAGCCACGGCGATAATGAACCAGCCGATGCGCCAGTTCCCACCACCAGCCTCAACCGCCACACTTATTATTTGAGGTGCCAGAAAGCCACCGATAGCACCACCTCCCATCACCAGTCCCATAGCCATGGCACGGCGGGCACTGAACCAGGCAACAATAACCGTTTGAACCGGAATCATCGAGGCGAGCGCCGCCCCCGAGCCAACAAAAAGAGACAAAACAAGGTACATCGAATAGATATGACCCAGCAAGCCCATCAGGATGGTAGCTATGGTTACAACGACTCCACCGATAGCCAGAGTAACACGCGCTCCAAAACGCCCAATCATCCAGGCAGCCAGCGGGCCGGTGAAACCAAAGAGCAACATTACCAGAGTAGCCCCCATCATTGTCTCCCCCCTCGACCACCCCATATCCTCAATCATAAATGGGTAGAGCACCGCCGGGCTGTAGAAGGCAAAGCCAATCGGAATTGTATAAACAACCCACAGGAAAAATATCAACCACCACCCATAGAAGCCCTTCGTTTTCGTCTCAGTTGCCAAAGCAATAACCCTCTTCCGGCTTTATCTAGATGTCAGGCATGAACCACCTATTATACCACCAGAAAGCATGTTTTGACCCACTACCAGTCCACCCTTGGTGAGTTTTAGTAAACTAGGAGTTAATACTTTGGGGGTTCTTGCATTTACGTTCATTTACCCCTATAATTTTCGCACAAATCTCGGATATCAAAAAATGAGCACAACTGACGCAACGCCCGATTTCCCCGAACAAGATAACGAACTCGAAGTACAAGAGAAATTTGTCGCCCAGGCTACGCAAGTACTACAAGAATTCTTCTCACGAAGAAAAACCCCTTTCCATTTTCGCCAACTACAAGTATTATTCGAAACACAATTTTTCCATATCGCAACAGCAAAGGCAATCTACCGCTTACTTGAAGACAATTTTTTAGACAAAAGGGTCTTACAGGCCGGAGCGAACAAAGCCACCTTTGTTTTCCCGTCTCATTTACTTGATTCAGCAGGGTCAGAAAAGAAACTCCTCACTCATATCAAATCAAAGGCCAAGATTGTTGCCCTTTTTGACAAAGCATCTGTATCGAAAGACTTGGGCAACCACTTTGAGGGCCTTGTTAAATATGAGTTGCGGGCGCATGGTCTCAATATTATCTCTATGGGCAGCAATGAGTATAACGGCAGAACATGGCCCGGCGGTAAAGCCAATCTTGACTTTATAGCAGAAGGCCCAAACAAGGTGGCGTTTGGAGTGCAAGTTAAAAATGAACTTAAATCAATAGAGCAATCTGAGTTGTTAAAACAAATCCAAATATGTTCTCATCTTAAGGTCAAACCACTGTTCATTGTCCGTTATATGCCTTTCAGCTTTTCTCCATTGATAAAACAAAACAAAGGATTTCTCGCTGTACTCGGCAATCAACTTTGGCCAATCGGACATAGGCAACTTTGTGAAACCATCAAAAGAAGGATGAGTGTTACAGTTCCAGAAAATCTCAAGAATCTAGCTCCGAAGGTCAGGACCGAATGGCCAGTAGAGGTTCGCACCGATATCCCTGAGGGTACTTCAAAACGCCTTAATTATTGGATTACCACAGGCAAATACCCAGAAGTTACCTAACCTTATGCCCAATTTACCCATTCCCTCCATTTGGCCCTAGTGCTATAATTATCGTATAGGAGGTAGGTGATGGCAGATCAATGCAAATGGGTAGGTGCTTCGGGCAAGGAATACCTATATACCATATACCAAATGAATACAAGTTGGAATGATGTGCCTGGGAATTATATCTTCGCTAAGGAAACTACACCCCATAATTGGGAGGCTGTGTACATAGGTGAGACGGAAAGCTTCAAAGACCGCTTACCGAATCACGAGGCATTGCCGTGCGTTAGGAGCAACGGTGGTACTCATATACATGCACGCACTAACTCGAATAGCCAGGCAAGGCTTGCCGAAGAAAAAGACCTACTCGATAGCCATAAAACCCCTTGCAACGGTTAATAATCTAGTTCGCCCTGACTAGCCAATTCCCCAAGCCTTAGAGCAACTGCTTTGGGAATGTGCTTAACAGATTGCCATTGCCCCTGCTCATCGGGTGATAATACAACAAAACAATGGTCATCTGTTGTTATCCCCATTTCACAGCCCGCTTGAATTGTGATTACCCATTTGGGCTGCCAATTACTGACAAACCCGGGCCTTGTTAGGGTCTGTGTCGCTTTTTTGTTCATCCTTGTATTCCTCCTTTATATTACTTGACACCCCCTGGCCAATGAATATAATTTAGCTATAGGGGGTGATTTATATGCCAGGTAATTCTCAACGAAAAATCATAAAACCCTGGCGGCTACCATTTATCGAGTGTCCTATTTGTACGAAAGCACTAGATATTAGCCCCATTGATAGGAACATTGGGGTAATTCCACGACATAATAGGTTAGATAAGCCGGGACAAAGATGTCCGGCTTCTGGGAAGTCACTTCATGGGATTACTATTCATAATCCTTAACATTATGTCCAAACTGACCCACTACCCAAGGTTGACACGTGACCGAATATAAAATATACTCGCCACAAAACTGGCCGGGACATAATGCTCTGGAAGATTCTTGCAGACGTAGTCACAGGGCTACACCTTTTCCTCATAGTCTTCTTTGCTGTTTCGGTTGTGCTTTTAGCCACAGGCTTCTTCAGGGGACGTCGCAACTGGCAGATATTCTACTGGGTTTTCGTTGCGCTAGCAGTGGGCTTGCAGGTGGCACTATCGACAGGAATATTGAAGTCCTGTCCTATAACCGACTTGGAATACACGTTGAGAAGGTTTTATGATAATAGCGAAAGCTGGCTGCGGACCAGGTCAATTTTAGCAACCGCCATATTCAATGTGACCGGAGCCGAGGTGCCTGAATATACTTTGACTATTGCCATGGTGACTGGAATAGCGATAATGGTAATTTCCCTCATTTTCTGGAAACCAGCCATACCATCGCAGCGGCAATCTTTAGAGCGAACTCAGCCTCTCCCGTAGCACTTTGAGGTTCACTACATCTTCCCTGTTATACTCCAGAAGCAGAGCCAGTGCGCTTTCATTGCCTCCCTTCGTATAGCTCCACCATAGCTTTACTGCGTCATAGCCACCGATGCCCTGCAACCGCCGGGGGATGCCCAGCCGCCGCTCCACTGCTTTAAACCCACCATATAAGTTACACCTCCAGCAGTCATACATCAGGTCACGATGATAGTATTCTGTGGCAAGGTCTATGCCCAGAGAATTAGAAATGAAGCGAAGGTCGAATCTGGCGCCGTTATAAGTGTAGATTGTTTCTACATCTCTAAGGGCTGTAATGAGGTTGCCCCTGGTCACTTCTCCACCGACTAGCTGAATCAGCTCGTTATCCCTGCCATCGCAACGGAGTACGCCGATTACGGTTATATAGTCAAAAAACTGGGATAAGCCGGTGGTCTCTATATCGAGGTAGGCATCGGCTGACCGTCTCATAGCTTATGCTTCCGCCTTCCTTTAAATTCCACCATAGCATACACCAGTGACGCCCGATTTGTCACTAATTAGATGGTTACCAACCCCTCACCCTTTATCCCTATCCCCCTGTGAAGAGTATAGGGATGAAAATTCCTGAAGTGGCTTCGCCCCTTTAAATCCCGCTTACACAAGTGGTAGAATTGCCCAGTTTATGCAAGTTCAACAAACCGGGACAGGCGCGGACAAGACGCAAAGCCGGCGAGCTGCTTTGCTGGTGACTACTATTGGCTCTTCGCTCACCCCATTCATGGGCTCTTCCATAGCCATTGCGCTACCCTCAATCGGGCACGACCTGGAAATGGACGCCATTACGCTGGGCTGGGTGGCTACGGCATACATACTGGCGGCAGTCATATTTCTAGTCCCCTTCGGCAGGATAGCCGATATATACGGCAGGAAGAAAATCTTTACCTGCGGCATACTCACCTATACTATTGCCTCACTTCTTTCAGCAATCTCAACTTCAGCAACTATGCTCATCTCAGTCCGGGTATTGCAGGGCATAGGCGGAGCCATGATTTTCAGCACCGGCGTGGCCATCCTGACTTCAGTATTCCCACCACAGGAAAGAGGCAGAGTTCTGGGCATAAACGCTGCCGCTATTTACACAGGTCTCTCAGTCGGACCATTCGTTGGAGGACTGCTGACGCAATACCTCGGCTGGAGAAGCATATTCTGGATAAATGTGCCCCTGGGTTTATTTATAATCGCACTTGTTTACTGGAAATTAAAAGGTGAATGGGCTGAAGCCAAGGGGGAGAAATTCGATGTCACTGGCTCCATAATCTACGGACTGATGCTTATATCTATCATGTACGGATTCACCCTGCTCCCAGAACTGACAGGCACAGTGCTGATTCTAGCTGGTGCACTCGGAATCATAGCCTTCATTAAATGGGAAAACAAGGTGGAACACCCTGTCCTGCATATAGACCTGTTCAGGAATAGTAGAGTTTTCGCTTTATCCAACCTGGCGGCTTTAATCAATTACAGCGCCACGTTTGCTGTCGGTTTCCTTCTGAGCCTTTATCTCCAGTATATTAAAAATCTCACCCCCCAGAACGCCGGCCTGGTACTGGTAGCGGCACCAGTGGTGCAGGCTATTTCTTCGCCGTTTGCCGGCAGGCTTTCCGACAAAATTGAGCCGCGAATTGTGTCTTCAGCAGGCATGGGACTAACTGTCATAGGTCTTATACTCTTCATTTTCTTAGATGAAACAACAAGCCTGTGGTTCATCATAGCCGGCTTAATAATTCTCGGCCTGGGCTTTGCCTTCTTCGCCTCCCCCAACACAAACGCGATTATGAGCTCTGTGAACAAGAGATTTTACGGGGTAGCCTCGGCAACACTGGCTACGACGCGGCAGCTCGGAATGATGTTCAGCATGGGCATGGTAATGATGATTTTTGCCCTGTACCTCGGCAGGGTGCAAATCACACCGGAATATTATCCGGCTTTTCTGAGCAGCGTGAACATGGCATTTAGCATCTCTGCCGCCCTCTGTTTCGGTGGCATTTTTGCCTCGCTGGCACGAGGCAAAGTACGATGAAAACTATTATAACCCTTGATTCATGGGTGCTCTGTTATAGATAGCCAGCTCAGTCGAGCGGATTACTTCTTTATTCCGGCTGCTATCTCGGCCCATTCCTTGTATTTCTGAATCTCAGGCATTGACTCGCCATATATCGTCATCCTCTGCGCCTGAAGCGAGCCTTCGGCATGCAGGGCTAAAACCTCCGTCTCAAATGTCGCCAGCCGCCTTCTAATTAGCTGCATCATCCTGAGTCTATGCTCGGTAGGTATGCCTGCCTTGCCACCCAGGTACTTCTCTATATAATCCCTTGTCTCCGGATTTTGATAGTCTTTATAGGTAGGCACGGTTATCAGCAACCCGCCGGCAATATCCTCTATTGCTTTGATGCAATTATGAAGATTGTCGGCAAAGTGATACTTAGCTATATTTGAAATTACCGTATTCGGTATCGGAATGCCGGCATGGGTAATATAGTCCATGCACGAAGCCCGAGCCAGTGATTTAAGCGTATCGACGTAGATGACCAGATTAGTTATCTTTTCCCGTATATGTGGCACCTTATCTATACCATTGTACTCCGCCATAGCTTGAGCCGCACCAACCATAACCTCGGATACAGGTATTCTATAGCTGGCTGCTGTGTGTCTGTGCAGGTAGGCAAAGTTATATACCAGCGCCATGGCATACTGCCATTCTCCACACAGGAATACCCTCTCCCACGGAACGAATACATCATCAAAAACAATGAGCGAGTCAGTATGATTTCTGATTGGCAGGTCGTTGGGAAACTCCAGCGAACTCAGCCTCCAGGTGATGGGATGGCATATCTGTTTCACCCCTTTAGTATTTACCGGAATGGCAAAGGCAACCGCATAGTCCTTGTCCTCCTCGGTCATATTCCGGCAGGGAATGACGAAAAGCTCTTTGCAATACGCAGATGCGGTAATATGCGCCTTGGCTCCTCTGACTGTTATCCCCTTGTCATCTTTATCCACAACTCTGACATAGTAGTCAGGGTGAGCCTGTTTAGGAGAAGAAGGCCGAAGCATTCTATCTCCTTTTACATCGGTCACGGCAGAGGCAGCACTTAAATCATTTTTTTGCAGGTAATAGCGATAGTCTTCTGCACGCTGCTTGTATTCATCCTTACCCATCATATTGGCGGTTATATTCACCGCATTCAAAGTATCAGCGCCTATATCATGGATAAAAGGAATTACGCCCCCACCGAGGCGCGTTGCCGTTACCATCAACTCGTGTCTTTTCAGCAGGTCTTCGGCATTCTGTGGAGTATAGTAATAGCGGCTTATCGGCTCGCCTGTTTTGGGATGAGCCACCACAGCTAAATCTCTGTATTCCGGCGTCTCCGCCATCTCATAATCCATGGCTGCCGTCTCCACACATACCTTCAACGCCGGGTGCGTGGTAATATCCTCGACTTTTTCACCTTCGTAGTAAACTATTCTGCCATCTTTCAGGCTTTCCTTATATTCCTCTGGCGTAATTAGTCCCATTACAACCTCCTTTCATAATCAAACAATATTAGTTAACCTGCTAGCACTAGTCAAATATACGTGCTCTATAGTCACTTCACTTAATCGGCGTAGAAGCCGATGGCAAGCAGCCCGGGCCCGGTATGCACCCCCATAACAGGGGCAAACTCGGTTATGCCCATCTCAACACAATTGAACCTTGATTCAATCTCGGAGGCTAGCTTCCTCGCCTCCTCCATCTCATCGGCATGCTGCACCACGACATGGACTCTGGAATCACCCATCCTATCCGCCATTATTTTAAGCATACGCTCTACAGCCCTTCTCTTGGTTCTGGGGCGTGCCACGGGCATTGTCTCTCCGACTGCAGGATTATGTTCCAGCACAGGTTTCATATCCAGCACAGAGCCAACCCAGGCAGCAGCCCTGGCGATACGACCCAGCCGGGCAAGATAGTAGAGCGTATCCAGCATAGCCAGAAAATTCACCTTGCCCATCATTTCTCGCGCCGTCTCGATTGTTTCAGTCAACCCACCGCCATCACTGGCAACTCTAGCCGCCTCACGGACTATAAACCCCAGGGCACCAGCCACAGAGCGACTGTCAAATACCTCGATGTTAACGCTCGGTATCTCATCCCTGGCTATCTCTCTGGCTGTAGAGGCTGCCTCAAAAGTCTTGCTTTGCAAGCTGGTCAGGGTAATGCAAAGCACGTTTTCTGCTTTCTGGCTCATCTGGCGGTAGGCGTTCAGAAAGTCCCCGGCTGATGCCGTTGAAGTAGTGGGCAGGTTCTCTTTCTTCCGCATGATTTTATAGACTTCGTTGGGTGTGATATCGATTCCATCTCGGTAGCTCCTGCCCTCATAGACTATCTGGAGGGGAACCACACAGATATCGTATTTCTCAAGTATTTCCTGCGGCAGACAAGAGACGCTGTCAGTGACAACGGCGACTTTCCTCATGGCACACCCCCAAAGATTTTTGTGACTACTTTGCCATACTAGGTAGTCGCCTGTCAATAGGAGGTGTTAGCTTCACCCTCACCCTGCCCTCCCCCATCCCTTCGACTACGCTCAGGACAGGCAAGAGAGAAGGAATCTAAATAGTGGCTAGCGCTGATATACACCTATAAGCTGGCTCTGGGCAAGTATATGCCCTTCCATCGCCTGTAACACCTGCTCTTTATATGCGCCGGCAGCTAAATCCAGCGATGTGTTCAGAGCATATAAAGTGAAGCAATAGCGGTGCGGAGAACCTTTCGGTGGGGAGGGACCAAAATAGCCAATCGCTCTACCACCATTCTTTCCTTGTAAAGCTCTTCTGTCCAGCTTCTCGTCTCTGGGGACAGCTTCCGGCAAGCCGCGAGCGTCTGATGACAAATTGTAGACAACCCAGTGCGTGAAATTGCCAGCATCGAGGTCATCCATTATCAGGGCAAATGAAGCTGTACCAGACGGACCCCGGCTCCAATCTAGCGGCGGTGAGATGTTTTGACCATCGTCGGTATACTTTACGGGCATTTCTGCCCCATCAGCAAAAGCAGAGCTGGTAATGGCAAACTCCATATTATTGACCTCCGGCTGCGCTTCTGATGGCACCGATTTGGCACAGCCAGAGATAGCAAAAGATGCAATCAACAATAGGCTCACAACGAGCAGTCCAATTATTCTCACTCCTGTCACCCCCACAATAAATCCTATTCGCTTCCCGCGCGCCTGTCAAGACCGACCTTTTTGAACGATTTGTATTTGCCAGATACAATGTAAATGATAATCTGATATGGAACAACTACATGCCAAATGAGAAGGTGTCAACCATTGTAAGCCTGGTGCGCACTCAAAGTCGACTGGAAGGCGTGCCCGGGGCTATCGCCTTACTCAAGTCAAATCCGGTGCGCGGCAAATCAGTCGTCCTAAAGCCCAATTTCAACACCGCCGACTCGGCTCCCGGCTCTACCCACAACGACACCTTACGCGCTCTGATATTAACCCTTCAGCAGATGGGAGCTTC
>CAZUEB010000023.1:4398-13526 GCA_964619115.1 uncultured Dehalococcoidales bacterium | reverse complement strand
GATACCACCTGAAGATTACGGATGAGAGAGGTTATACTCAGCCTCTGGGTATAGACGGACGGATGATTACATCGCGAGGACTCGAGGAGTTGCGAATAGCCCTGGCGCCAGACCAAATCGGTTTCATCCTGGAAAAGCTTGAGCTTCTAGCATTTCGTACTACATTTAGCCCCGAGAGCCGGACCGGACAACTTCCCATAAATACGTCGCTCTTCAACAAGAATGAATTTCCCAAAGCTGTGGCGGCTATGAAAAGTGTATTTAAGGCAGGGATATGTGTAAGCGACTTGGTGGCTACTGCGTCCGAAGGTCAAAAGCTCGGAGATGTGGTTATTCCAAACGGTAAAGTCGGTCTGGCGACAGTCTGCGGTGTAACTGTAAACGGAGTTCTGCTAAAACATGGAGTCCCTATGGAATCCAAGTTCGGAGGAGTGCTTGAAATCAAGGATTCTAAGCCAAGGCGTTTCGTTGCCATAATCAACTATGGGGGCACATCTCTTGACCCTTCCGAGCAATATATTCGTGCCAGTATGACAAGTGTCGGCGAAGCCGCTAAAACAGGCAACGGTAAGATACTGGCTAATTTCCGAGAGATACCAGCACCAGCCAGGTCAATCGTCGAGGAGACTATCGCGAAGCTTAAAGCAGCCGGCATAAACGGCGTACTTGCCCTGGGCAATATCAGCGAGCCGATTTGCCAAATCTCTGTCGGCATGAACCGAGTTGGCATGGTTCTACTGGGTGGATTGAATCCGGTAGCTGCAGCAGTAGAAGCGGGAATCGAAGTGGAAAACGTCGCTGAAAGCGGCATGATGGATTTTCAGCAGCTAGCCAGCTTCTGGCAGCTCTAAGACAACAGCTTACAAAATAATAAGTATGGCTATTCAAACCGATTTTCTAAAGCGCACCACATATTTTCTGACCTTAAACCTGCATGCCTTGATCCAATTGCATAGCTCAATGCATTAACTTGACAGGTGCGTATTCATACCTGTTGACATAAGGAGTACAATATACTTTGGGCCATATGTTATTACACATGACAATTAAGGAAGGAAATTAATGACGTTGAAGGCAAGTCGTACCGGTGGAAGAGCGTCACCAAAGAAGTCTAGATTTGGTGGAAGCATGATTGGCGATCTCCACTGGGGAAGCCATGTCTGCCAGTTATACCATAACAAACAGGACATCATAGACATTCTGGTACCCTATTTCAAAGCCGGGCTGGAAAATAATGAACTCTGCACGTGGGTCATATCCGAGCCTTTGAAAGCCTATGAGGCAACAGCAGCCCTGGATGAAGCGGTGAAAGACCTGGATAGGCACATCACGAAGGGGCAAATCGAGATAATGGAACTTGAGAATTGGTATACCAGAAAAGGTGAATTCGGTACCGGTGGTGTTCTTCAGTCTTGGCTGGAAAAGGAGAAACTTGCTTTAGACAAAGGCTTCGAAGGACTTCGCACCTGCACTCATACATTCCAACTTCAACGAAGCACGTGGCAAAATCTTGTGGGTTATGAATCGGCAGTGGACAGCATCATTAAAAGACACAAGATTATCGCTGTCTGCTCCTATTCACTCGACCAATGCGGGGTTCCTGAACTCGTCGATATAGTCAGCAATCACCGGTTTATTATTTTCAGGCGCGAGGAAAGGTGGGAGCTAATCGAAAACACCGGATATAGCTGGGTGAATGAATTGAGGAGAACCGGTATAAGCTACGCCAAAATAGGCCATCAATTAGGACTTACGCGAGAGCGCGTGAGACAGATAGTTAACAATCGAAATGTCAACAAAAGGATTTTACCCGACAATCAAATGCTGACGATTTCTGAAGCCTCCAGGTTGCTTCATATTCATACGAACACGCTCAGGCGCTGGGATGAGCAGGGTATGCTGCCATCTTATCGTGTTGGGCCAAGAAGCGACCGCCGATACAGGCTTCCTGACCTGCTTGACTTCGCTCAGAAAAGGTCTTCTTTGGGCGTTAGTTAGTCAACTGCACATCACCATATCATAAAACTACCCGGAGAGTTTTATCCCCAGTTGGAAATGAATACATCTTGCCAGGTCGCTTGAGCTTCATCGTTATTTGGATTTTAGAAGTCCTGAAAATTCAGCGTGTTACCTGTCCGTAACACAGGGCAGGAAACAATGACGTGAAATTTCTCTCCCGAATTGACAAAAACAAACATTACAACTAGGATTAGTTATCAGAGTATGGCTATTCAAACTGATTTCCTGAAGCGCTCACGTTATTTTTTTGACATTGACCTTGCTGTTCTTGATTCAATAGCAAGATTCTTCTTCGAGAAAAAAGCCGAGAGGGGAGAAATGTTCCTGCTCGAAGGCGAAACGGACGAGGTGCTGTATTTTGTGGTAGCGGGTGCGGTTAAGATATTGAAGACATCTGCTGATGGCAAGGAACAGATACTGAATATCGCACGCCCAGGGGACTCATTCAACGATGCTGCTGTTTTTGATGGCGATCCAAACCCTGCTGCTGCCCAAGCCATGGGACCAGTTGTTCTTTACGGAATAAGAAAGGGTAATCTGGAGAGCATCATTCGCCAGCACCCACAGATAGCCTTGAATGGCATTAAAGTACTGGCGAGACAAGTTCGTCACCTTTCATCATTGATAGAGGATTTGTCCTTCAAGCATGTTATCGGCAGAATAGCCAAGATACTTCTCAATTATGCCGATGATGGGACAGGAACCGGACAACGGCTGACACAACAGGATATGGCAGCCATGGCAGGTACCGTCCGGGAGATAGTTGGCAGGTCACTCAAAGCTTTGGAAAGTGAAAGGGCAATCAGGTTAGACCACCATCGCATAGTAATTACCAATAAGGAGGCATTGGAAAAGATAATGGAGGCACCTTTATGAGACAAAGGTCACATACAGGTGGTGGTCAATTTTTTAAAATAATTTAAATGGATATTAGCAGCAATGAGTGAAGGTCCTATCATAGATTCAGACAAGTGTAACGGATGCGGATTATGCGTTAGCGTATGCCAGTGCGGTGCACTGATAATGGTTGGCAATGTTGTCACTGTAATTGAAACAAAACAATGCGATTGGTGCACTGATTGCGAAGCCGTTTGCATTACCGGGGCATTAAGATGCCCATTCGAGATAGTTATAGAGAATGCCTGACGGCAATTCAAGACTGCAAATTTAAATCATTCCGTCAACTTCCATTGTGCCTATCGGCTGTCGCTTTTCCTGGCTTTTTATGAGACAAAAGTCGCATTAAAATGCTGCTCTTAGACTTATAATAATTGATGAAAAAAGATAACAATTAATTAACAAATAGGAGATATAATATGCGTGAAAAAGTGGAAGCAGTTCTGAACAAAATAAGGCCTAGCCTGGCAGCGGATGGCGGTAACGTGGAACTTGTAGATATAAACGATGGTACCGTCAAATTGAGATTGACCGGTGCCTGCGGCAGTTGCCCTATGGCATCAATGACATTAAAACATGGCGTCGAGCGAGTGCTTAAAGAGCAATTACCTGAGGTTAAAGAGGTAGTAGCTGTTTAAGCGGCAGGTTCGGTTACTCATCATCCGTGCTGAACTACACAGGGTTCATAATCACGAGAGTCAAATATCTTGACTTGCCCTTGACATTACACCTGTGGCATCAGTCACTGAAGTCGAAGGGAGACAAAAATGGTTTTAAGAAGCACTGAAAATACAGAGCAATTCCTATCCGATGGCGAGCTAAATCCGTTCAATGATAATACTGGCAGCGATGAGGACTTCCACTATGTTAAGAGCATTCCTCAAAGCGGGGAATATGAATTTTTGGGGGATTCTATAGACCTGTATCTTGCTGAATGCAGTCAAACTCCTCTTCTCAATGCCAGGGAAGAAAAAATGCTGGGCAGCTGGATAGAGGACGGTAAGTATCTTTCCAAGCTTGAGCAGGAGATGGTTGCCCAAAATGGCTTGCCTCCGTCAGAAACTGATTTACTGCTTGAACTAACGAGGCGCTTTTCTCAATCAGGTCAACTTCTTGAGACCCTATGCAAACATCTCGGCATCAAGTTGACGGCAGGAATAGCAAAAGCGGCATCGCACTCCAAGCTGAGGCGCGCAATAGATAGTCAGATAGACCAGCAATTATCCAGTGCCATAGAGAACGCTACTGGAGTCAGCGAGGCTCAAACCACACAAGGTTTAATTCAATTGTCGCTCAGCAGTCGGCTAATACCATGGCACATAATAGCAGGTTTAGCAGAGACCAATTCTATAGCTAATTTTGAACAGATAATACGCTCGCCGGGATTTCAGGATGAATTAAAAAAACTTCATCATGAAACTGATCTTCATTTTAAGCAAATAAAAGCAAGAGCCCAAGAGGCTGCCCACCGTCTGACCCAGGCTAATCTACGCCTGGTAGTTAGCGTAGCAAAAAAATACAGAGGTTATGGTATGCCCCTGGCTGACCTTGTTCAGGAGGGCAATATAGGGCTAATGCGAGCTGTGGAGAAGTTCGACCACCGCAGAGGCTACAAGTTCAGCACCTACGCTCATTGGTGGATTAGACAGGCGGTAGGCCGGTCTATGTCTGAACAGCTGCGCACCGTGCGACTGCCGGTGCACATGGCTGATAACATGATGAAGCTGTCCCAGACACGCCAGCAGTTATACCAGAAGCATGGTCGCAAGCCAACGGATAAGGAACTGGCTTCCGCAATGGGAATATCACCCGAAAAGTTGGAATTGCTACTACAGGTGAATGCCGGTAAGCCCATTTCTCTTGAAACACAGATAGGTGATGAGGAATCACAACTTAGCGATTTTATCGAGGACAAAGCATTACCAAAGCCTGTTGATGAAGCCACTAATGGCTTACTGAGAAAACAGTTGGCGGAAACTCTTGCCTCACTGTCAGCAAGGGAACGCCGCATCATCGAGATGAGGTTTGGTCTGGACGATGCAGGCTGCCGAACCCTTGAAGAGATCGGCACAGAACTAGGCTTCACCAGAGAGCGGATACGCCAGCTTGAGAGAGAAGCACTGGCAAAATTACGCCACCCAAGACACAGCCGCAAGTTCGTAGGCTATCTCGGCTGACCCAACAGTCACCAAGTAATAACTACCCTATAGTTTGCGAGCTAGATCGGCTGCGTGTTCCACAGCCGCTAATATTTTCCCTGGCTTGGCAGCATCCCCTATTACATAAACCTCAGGTACGATGCCCTTTACTGACGGCTCCAGCTCATTGACAGATTCAGCTCCTGTGGCTAATACCACCGTGTCCACTGGAGCAAGCAAACGGCTACCTTCAGCAGAACTTACCTTGATGCCGCCATCGACAATCTCTTCTACAGTCGTGGAGGTTAGAATCTTTATCCCTTTTTCAGCAAGGCGCCGGCGTAGAAAATAGTGGGCTGCAGGACCTATATCGCGGGCGGTGTGTCGCAGCATTTCTACAATGGTTACCTCTTTGCCCTGTTGAGCGAGATAGTCCGCGGTTTCGCATCCAACCAGTCCACCGCCAACGACAACTACTTTATCTCCTACCTTCGCCCCTCTAAGAGCTTCGGCAGAGATAATTACATTTTTTCGGTCAACGCCCGAAATCTTCGGAACCAGCGGCTTTGACCCGGTGGCTATAATTAAAACATCAGGGGCAATCTGTTTCACCACATCAGGGGTCAGTTCCTTGCCCATATGTGTTTCAACACCCAGTTCCTTTATCGCTTTGGTACGCGACAGCGTTACTTCTTTGTAGATATCTTTCGTCGGTGGGATGACTGCAATATTTATCTGACCGCCGAGAACTTTATCCTTTTCATAGAGAATTACCTTATGCCCCCACAGAGCTGCTGTCCTGGCTGCTTCCAGCCCTGCAGGTCCACCCCCAGCAATCAGAACCTTTCTCTGCCTGGCGGCTTTTGGAGAGGCATATTCGGCTTCTTTGCCCAGCGCCAGGTTCTGAACGCAGGTAATCATTGGTCTGAGCCAGATGGCAAGACCCTCAATACATCCTTCATTGCAGGAAATACATTTAACGATGTCATTTTTTCGACCTTTAGCTATTTTATTTGGCCACTCGGGGTCGGTCAATGACTGCCTGCCGATGGCAACCAGGTCAGCTTTGCCGGAACTTACTATTTCCTCAGCTATATCCGGTTCATTAATGCGACCAACCGCTATAATTGGGACCGACAAAGCCTTTTTGAATGCTGCTGCCATCGCGGCGTTAAATCCCTGCTCCATATCAGGAGGAGCGCTGGTTACAGCACCGGATTCCATTACGCCAATAGAAACGTCGATAACGTTAACTCCTTCCTGAACCAGCCTTTTAGCCACCTCTACGCTCTCAGCTATCGTGCGACCCATAGGAACAAGCTCATCGCCGCTTATGCGGAAGAAGATAGGAAAATCGGGACCGACCAGTTGCCTTGCCCGGCGGATTATTTCTACTGGAAATCGGATGAACCCCTCAAAACCTCCACCGTACTCGTCCGTTCGCTTGTTAGCATAGCCTGACATGAACTGAGAAATAAGATAACCGTGAGCTCCATGTAGTTCGACAGCGTCAAAGCCAGCCTCTTTAGCTCGCCTGGCTCCCTGTGCAAATGACTCAACGAGTTTCTCGATATCCTGGACGGTTAGCTCTCTTGTAGGCTGTCGCCAAATGGGGTCAGGTATTGGCGAAGGTCCAACAGGTTGCAGTCCACCTATAAAAGCCGGCAGTGTAACTCTACCCGGATGATATAACTGGACGCCTACTTTAGCGCCAGCATCATGTACCCTGTCGACCAGGCGTTTGAACCCGGGAATGAAGCGGTCATCAAATATGCTAAGCTGGTGCCCGCTCCCCTTGCCTTTTACCCCATCCACTGCCGTCACCTCCAGAGTAATCAGAGCAAAACCGCCCCTGGCTCTGACTTCGTGATAGTTAATCAGACGGTCTGTTACACTACCATCCTCCGCGGCAAATCCGGTCCCCATTGGCGGGACAACAAGCCTGTTTTTAAGTTGCAGACCACCTATTCTCAATGGCTGAAACAATGAAGGATAATATTTACTCATCTCAAATACCTCCCGATGAAATAGTAGGTTTCGAACACTATTAAAGAAATCTACACATCCAGCAGTCAGACTCGAACTGACAAGCCATTCCAAGTACGCGGTCAACATTTGCGCCCAGGCATTTTGCACAATGCTTTTACACCAGGATATATCCAAATGCTTTCTTGCTTATAATCCGCGAGGGGTTAGCAGGTTCTGGTTCCACTCTTAAACGCAGCCTGTGAATTAGCTGGTCAATTGTGGCATCAGATATAGCCGAATGATCCTTACTTTCGGGCCACACTGCTTCAATTATCTCGTCCCGTGAGCATACATTCCCGGCATTTTTATAAAGGAATAGTAGAAGTTCATACTCCTTTTTAGACAGGTTCTTCTCTTCTCCATCTATAACCACTTCTTTTTTTGCCTCGTCGATTTCTAGCCATGCTACCGTGAGCGCTTCGCCATGCTTACCAGACTGTGATCGTTTCTTGTGAATTATATTGGTGCTTTCTGATTCTTTGAACACCAGCACGGTATGTGCCGAAGTACCTTCTACTCCCAGGCCGACCTTGCTGTTGTGTTTGAGTTCATATAAATTACCGGCAATTATCCTGTCATCATTCAGCATCGTGCCATTGGTGCTGCCAAGGTCCTTCACCCAGCACCTGTCATCCCTGAGCAGGATTTCTATGTGTCGCCTGGAAATAACATCGCCGTTCAATTCGATGTCGGGTTCGTGCTGCGAAGTGCGACGCCCTACAACGGCGACAGATTTATTCAAAGCAAATGTTTTGCCGACGTCCTCGGCATCGCCGCTTTTCACAATTATGAAAGCCAAGCGTAATCTCCGACCATGCAGGTTCTATGGCGCGCATTGCAGTATAATATAACTGTCATAATTGCCATAAGACTGTGAGTTTGTAAGATTCATATTAGGTATTTGTCAGATAGTTGTCAAGCAAAGCACCTCTCAATTAGTTAAACTTCTGCTAGAACAATAGATAAGCAAAGATAATGGTAAAAAGACCGAAAATAGTATGTCGGGCATGCCAGACAGATAATAGCCCCGATGACAGCGTTTGCCAGAGATGCGGGCTATCCCTTATTGCGCCAGAGCAGGACGGTCACGAAGACAAAACCACCTGCCCGAGGTGCCAGAATATGAATAATGCCGGCAGTTTCTTTTGTTACACCTGCGGCAAATATTTCGCTGACATAGAGAAGGCAAAAACAGACCGGAAGTCAAATAAACTGAGAGGAAGCGCAGCAGTGCGTACTGCGCCGAAAGCTAAGGTGATAATGCCAGGCGGGGCCGAAATAGTCCTCACAGGTGCTCCTGTATTCATAGAGCGGAGCGATTTCAATAAGACTCTATCAAATGACATCTTGATGAGAATCTCACGGCAGCATATTTTGATCACCTACGATAGAGGCAAATACTACCTGAAGGACTATGGGCGCGACGGCAAAGGCAGTACCAATCACACAAAGCTTAACGGCGTTGATATATATAACAAGAGAAAGAAGGCTCTCAAAGACGGTGACAAGATTGAGCTGGCTGATCAGCCGGAACTTACCATGACATTCACATTGCTGCAAGAGTCAAAGTGAAGGAGAAATGCTAGAGGGACAATTGGAGACAGGTTATAGCTGGGACACAGGGCTCCTGAGAGAGGTCAACGAAGACAGCATATTGTGCACCAGCTTTGATATAAGGACCCACCTGGGATTAGTCTCAGCCGGACTGTTCGCAGTTGCAGACGGCATGGGAGGACACAGCGCCGGCGAAGTAGCCAGCGACATTGCCACCAGGACGCTCCATACAAGGTGTATTGCCGGTCTACTGGCAAAATCTCCTGCTCCACCACTTTCTGTTTTATCCGCTGCTTTCGATGAGGCTAACAGCGAGGTTCTGGACGCTGCCACCGAGGGGGATTTGAAGGGCATGGGTACCACCCTTACTGCGGCACTTGTGATTGGTGGAGATATGTATGTTGCCCATATAGGCGATTCCAGATGCTATATAATCAATACACTGGAAACAATCCAGGTCACAAAAGACCATTCCGTAGTCCAACAGCTTGT
>CAZUEB010000023.1:0-4298 GCA_964619115.1 uncultured Dehalococcoidales bacterium | reverse complement strand
GGAGGACCAGACAACATATCGATAATTATAGCCAGGCCCAGCAGCCTTCCATCTTTGAAGGCTGTAATCACGGCGCAAACCAGCATCAGGAGAGTATGATGTGGGGCATAGATGAAGCTCTTATAGCAATAGCCCTGATATACACAACACTCGGTGTGAACGTCGCCATACTACTGGCTACACGCAAGCGTAAAAACGGCGGCTCAGGCGCAGACCACACGAAGTTACAGCCTGCCTCTACGTGCAATAACACATACGCCCTTAACAGGCACTACGAACTCATAACACCGCCTCACAAGCAGGGTGGCATGGCGACTATATGGCTCGCCATCGAACGTAAAACAGGCAGGCAGTGCATTATCAAGACACCACGCAGAGGCACCAGAATAGATAACGTGTACCTGGACAAGCTCATGCTGGAAGCCAGGTACCTTAAGAGGCTGAAACATGCCGGCATAGTTAAATATCTTAACGATTTCTATTATGAAGGCGAATTTCACCTTGTCATTGAGTACCTGCACGGGGAAACTCTGATGGCAGCGTCGCCGAGGTCTCCCTTCACAGAGCAACAGGTAATCGCCTGGGCTTGTCAGTTGCTGGATGCGCTTTCCTATGTACACGCCGCTGGCATAGTCCACAGGGACATCAATCCAAAGAACATAATGCTGTGCAGCGACAATACGGTGAAGCTGATTGATTTCGGCACGGCGAAAAAATTGAACGATGTTGACAAGGATAAGGCAAGCCGTGACCCTTTCACGCAGATAACCAACAAAGGTTTCGATATCCCGGAGTTGTTCATAGGTGGAGACAGCGACCAGCGGTGCGACCTCTGCGGGCTGGCGCAGACATGCATATATCTTCTAACTCTAAAGCACCCGAACGAGATTTGCCTGAATCTGTTCAAATCCAGCTGGCCACGCTCTTATAGCGAAGCCAGAGCTGTTGCTGATTACTTGATTTCATGTGGCATATCAAAACGTGCGGCAAGATGCCTGGCACAGGGCATCCTGTTCTCCCCGGATAACAGATTCGCCGACGCACGCGCCTTCCAGGCGGCACTGTCATCAGCAGATGGTTACCCGATGAAACCGTTGGAGGTCATGTCGAAGAAATGAGGAGCAAGTTATTATTCCTTACTTTTGCGTTGATTTTCAGCGCTGCCACAATGCTGCTGGCTCAGACGGCAAACGTCTCGGCAATAGGTCCACCTACAGATAATTCTACAATGCCGGATGACCCTGTCGATGACAAAGGCGAGGATGAGATTAAACCGCCGGTGAACTACGTCCTGCTGGAGTCATCTTCACAGCCGGAAGATACGCCACCCAGATTTACCCTTGATTTCATCGGGGCGTCGGAAAAGGACAAATTCAATGTCACCGGAGACGAAAACTGGTACCTGGACGTGGATATTAATAAGCCCGGCTGGCTTTATATCTGTGAATATTTTCCAGTCGGCGATGGCTTCCAGGGAAAATGGATAGCCTATAAATGGCAATTGATGCAAAGCGGTATTTGGAGGCTTGGCCCGTTCACTGCCGGGAATAACGAACCTGAGGGACAGCATGTATACAGGATCTGGTTCTACAGCGATGGCCAGTGGGCTGCGGAGGACCCCGGCTCGCCGCAGAATAGCCTCGTTTACTGGACATATTCCAAAGGCAAACCCGCGGAGCAGCCTGCCGAGCAAATACCACCAGAACCGCTACCCACCACTCTAAAAGAAGCCACGTACAGCGACAAGGCGCGCGAATTCATAACCCAGCCGGTTGTGTTGATGCTCGGCTCATTGATGCTGGTCATCATAGTAATGCTTGGTCTTTATATATATTGGCGCTATGCCAGGCGGTGGAGCAATCAACATACAGCTTCAGTTAATGAAGTGGAAGCTCAAGAGCTATCCGTAGCATTGCCCTCGGATGTTGCCAGCGCAAAAATAGCGCTTCCCAATGGCTTGGAGATTCAGCTTGCCGGCAACAGCAGAGTTGTAGGCAGAGCCGACCTCGTCAGGGCTCTAACCGTGGATGAGCTGGGACTCATCTCAAGGCGACACTTCGAGGTCAAATCTGAGGACGAACAGTTCTACATCAAGGACATGGACAGCGCCAACGGCACCAAACTCAACGGCGAGGATATCAGCGGCAAAGGTCCGGTCAGTCTCAATAACGATGACGTCATAGAACCTGCCGGCGCCATACGACTGAAATTTATCCTTCTTTGACCCTGTGAAAATCTATCAGTAATCTACCCCCATTTCGTTGTTTCGTCCCCCACATTCTATTTTGTCAGGTAACTGTCAGTTGCCTGTCAGCCTACAGTCAAGCAGCCTGCTCCCGGTAAAGCTATAGTTACTTATAGAAAGAACATAGTATTCGGGAATTGGACTGTAACCATGAAGAAAACCTTAATAGCGCTGCTGGCTCTGGCAATAGGGCTATTAGCTGATATTAGTGCAATATCACCCGTCCAGGCCCAGGAATACCCGTTTCCGCCATTAAGTCCTGACGAGCTCTGGCAGCCACCGTACGAAGGAGGGGAGTTTATAGAGCCTCCGGTGAACGTAGAAACATACAGCCAAACCTGGCCTAACCTGCAAATTGCACAGCCCATAGCTGTTTCGCCGATGATACCGAGCTCGATAGCAAATGCTTACCTTGTCAACAGCTACGGGCAGATTCTGACCAACCTGTACCATAACCAGGTGTGCTACCTCATCATATCCGTCGACGGTCCGGGCTATTTTTACCTTTGGGAATATTACCCTTACAACACCACTCCACACGGACACTGGCTGTGTTACAGGTGGTATCGCCCGTACGCTGGCGTGTGGAGAATCGGGCCATTTGCTGCCCAGTCATTTGACCCTGTCGGACAGTACGTATGGAAGATATGGTTTCTTTCTGGGGACTCATGGTCAACCCGATCACTAAATTTCTACTATACCAAAGGCTATTATCCGCCAGACATACCAGGACTGACAACCGACCCGGTTCAACCCCCGGTGATTAACTCATTCAGCGCCAACAAATCTGCTATCGATGTGGGGGAAACAGCAACTCTGACCTGGACTACCACGAACGCTAGCAGTGTCAGCATATCGCCGGGAATCGGAACGGTTGCCGCCTCCGGCTCTACAACGGTGACTCCGGCAGCCACGACCACCTATACTCTGGTGGCAAATGGCAAATCGGGCAACCCTGCCTCATCGACCGCAACCATAACAGTTATGCCCAGGGTACCACCCGTAATCAGCACCGTGGAAGCCACAATAAAGAAAGGGCAGTCAACGTCGCTTTCCTGGAGCGCCCCGGGGGCGGTCCGAGTGTCAATCAGCGATGTTGGCAATGTAGACACAAGCGGGACCATAAATGCATCGCCCAATGAAACGACCACTTACACGCTTGCCGCTACCTATATTGACGGCACCGCTCAATCTACATCCGTAACGGTTAATGTGAAGCAGCCACCATACTTGCTCTGGGGTTTTATATTCCTGCTGGTAGTAGCAGCCATAGTGATAGCTCTTTTGCTTATCAGAAGACCTGCGAGAGCCCACCATATACAGCAGGCGGACACACAAGCGGGTCAGCCGCTACAATCAGAGGATACAAGTCCCACGGATACCTCACCTGTCACCACGCCTGCAGTAGAGCCACCACCGGCTAAACTTACCATGCCGGATGGTAACGAGATATTACTCGCAGGCAATGCCAAGTCCTTCGGAAGGCACGATTTTGAAAAATTCATGCCTGCGGAGCATATAACTTATATATCCAGACAACACGTCAATCTCTGGTGCGAAGACGGAAAGTATTACGTTGAGGACCGCAGTAGCACCAACGGCACCAGAATCAACAATATGGATATCAAGGGAACCGGCCGACACCAACTTACTGACGGCGATGCCATTGAGCTCGCAGGTAAACTTAGTATCACTTTCAAAGAAAAGCAAAAGGAGGTGCAATGAACTTCAGAAACACAATTTTCATTCTGACAGCAGCATTGTTGTTATGCTCTGCGCTCTTGTTTAAGGTCAAAAAATAAAAAACAACAAGGAGGTACAATGAACTTCAGAAACACAACTTTCATCCTGGCAGCAGCATTATTGTTATGCTCTGCACTGTTCTTCCAGGCCACGCCGGTATCCGCCGAAGACACTGCTGTGGCCACTGCTACTGCCACCGCATCCGCTGAGGGCGATGCTACGGCTACGGCTACTGCTACTGCTACAGCTACCGACGGCGACTCCTCAGCTACCGCTACAGCCACCGCTACAGCCACCGCCACCTCAACAC
>CAZUEB010000022.1:0-13778 GCA_964619115.1 uncultured Dehalococcoidales bacterium | reverse complement strand
CTACCAACTGCTTGCAAAAGTTTACAAATCGTAGCTAATTTTGGCACAAATTTGTCCACGCTACTTGCTACACACTTTGGCGGCCTACTCTAACCCCTAAAATTAGTTGACAACACTATAAATTTCTGATAGACTTGCAACTCGTTGCAATTGCACTGATGTGCATTAATTTGCAGCACACTTAATCGAAGGGAGATGATTTTGAAAGCTAGCAAAAAGCAGAATCCAAGACAAGAGATCGAAAAAGCTATTGCTGATAACGACCTAACAAAACTGCTGTTGTTTAGTGGTCTTTTGCATGGGCACTTCTGCCCCTATTCTGCCATTGGTGTTAAAGCTGCTGCGCGAGCTGTGAGAGAGCTGGGCGTGAAATCCACCGGCATGGAGGAAGCAGTAGCCATAATAGAGACCAACAACTGCTTCAGCGACGGGGTGCAGCTTATTACAGGATGCAGCTTTGGGAATAATGCTCTCATCTATCGAGATTATGGAAAAACTGCTTTTACACTAGCTAAACGGAGTGGTGAGGCGATAAGGATAGCAGTAAAGGCTGACAGCAGGTTCCTGGAAGAGCGCGAGCCTGAAGCTATGGCGCTTTTCCAAAAGGTAGTCAGGGAGCGCGCTGGTACTGCAGAAGATGAGAAAAGACTCAAAGAGATGTGGCGTGAGCTTTCGTTTAAACTGCTCGACGTCCCCGATGAGGAACTCTTCGATATCCAGCGAATACAAATAAATGTACCCGCTTACGCTCGCATTTTCGCCAGTGCGAAGTGCTCGATTTGTGGTGAAAACGTAATGGAGCCTCGCACCAGATTTAAAGATGGCAAACCCGTATGTATCCTATGCTCAGATCAGGAGTTCTATCAACTCGCTGGAGACGGCATATCAACCATTATGCCCTAGGTAGCGGACAAATAAAGAATTCTTTTCAGGAGGTGAGCTTGAACCGATTTAAACTGGACATATCTAGAAAAACTGGCTTTGCGACTTTGTGGATGGCTACGGATGAATCGCCCTGCGGTTATGCCCCGCTCATCGGTTGGAGCAATATTCACAGTCTCAAGGAATTTGCCGAAATGCTTCTGGATATGTATCGCCATAGTCTTCGTGAAAGTGAACGAGTCAAAAAGACATCAGATTGCATACTACAAGATGTTTTTGGCGATAACAAATTTAGCGAAGGAGATAAGAATGTATATTAAAAAATCATTACAATTTGTTCTTGCATTATTGCTATCGTTAGTGCTGCTTATTTCCCCGGCGTGTACCAGCACCAGTACGGCGCCCTCTATGGTGCAATCATATGTTATCGCCGATCCCACAGGTGACTGGGGTTATCCTTCGCCATATCTGCGCTACGCACGTGGTCCAGGATATATTCGGTCTAGCTTCATTTTTGATACTCTTATCTGGAGAGATAAGAGCAATTTTACTCCTGCCCTGGCTAAAGAATGGTCATATGATGAAGCTGAGAATGCTTATACATTTAAGCTTCAAGAAAATGCCGTATGGCATGACGGAACACCTTTTACTGCCGAAGATGTGGCATTCACTGTTGAGTATTTAAAGAAACATCCCGACCCATTCGTCACACTGGTAGGACCCAGCGGAATCAGCCGTGCCGAAGTAGTTGACGACCATACAGTCAAGCTATACCTCGAGTCCAAGTATGCACCTTTTCTTTATGAAGTCGCCGGTACCATGGTTATCCTGCCCGAGCATATATGGAAATCCGTGGATAATCCTATGAGCTTCGACAGCCCGGAAACAGTAATAGGGACAGGCCCGTACATGTTAGTAGACTACAATAAGGCACAGGGGACTTACCTGTATAAGTCATACGATAATTACTATCAGGGCAAACCGATAGCCGACCAGATTGTTTTTGTCAAAGTAAGCGATGAGATGGTGACTTCAGCGCTTATTCAGGGTGAGGTAAATGCGGCTTCTATCCTACCGGAGATGGTCGACAATATGAAAGCCAGCGATTTTACGGTTATATCCTGTCCGTACGGCTGGTGTGCCAAATTGACCATCAACCACAAAAAGGAACCATTGAATGATAAAAGATTCCGTCAGGCGATGGCTTATGCCATCGACCGGCAGTCGATGGTGGACATAACACAGCGCGGGCACGCCATACCGGGCAGCCAGGGCCTATTACCACCGAACAATCGCTGGTACAATCCAAATATCGAGCAGTACAATTATGACCCGGATAAAGTACGGCAACTGCTGGGTGAACTGGGGTACGAGCTAAATAATGACGGCTACTTAAGTAAAGACAATAAGATTCTGGAACTTGAACTGATAACACAAACAGCGTACGGTTTTAAAGATGTAGGCCAGTTCATCAAGGATAATCTCGAAGACGTTGGCATAAAGACCAACCTCATCGTCCTGGAAGGCAAAAGCCTTGATGCCAAGGTAGAGACCTGGGATTTCGATATTTCTATTTACGGTCATGGTGGTTTATATGAACCCTCGATTCTGCCTAAGATCATTACAGGTCAAGGTTTTAACAGTGCCAGATATACTTCCAATGATAGGTTGAACCGAGTTCTGGAAGACCAGCTTCATGAGATGGACCCGGACGCACGGCTACAGATGGTACAGGGAGCTCAAGCACTGTATGCCGAGGATATACCTGCTATTACTCTCTATTATCCAGACTGGTACTGGGCACATGACGGCAAAATTGATATATATTATCCAGATGAAGGTGTGGCCTCTGGAATACCGATACCGCTGAATAAATCGGCATTTGTTGGGAAGTAAGTACAAAGATAGCAAGCGCAGCAAAAGATTATCACGGCTGTACTTTCCGGTAAAGTATCAGCCGCGATGGAGCTAATTGTTCATGCTCACAAGGCAAAATCTCATTACATATCTGGTTGCTCTGTTCATCATTTTGACACTTAATTTTTTCCTGCCCAGGATGATGCCAGGTAATCCGATTATAGCCATTTACGGGGACGTGGCAGTAGTACAGATGAGCCCGGAACTCGAGGCGGAACTGACCGAGCGGTTTTCTCTCGACCAGTCACTGGGTAACCAGTTTATCTCTTACTGGACAGCGCTTTTCCAGGGTGACCTTGGGTATTCATATGCGTACAATGCACCTGTTACCGAGGTTATCTTTGGCAGGTTGCCCTGGACTCTACTGTTAGCCGGTCTGGCGCTAATAGTTTCAACAACTCTGGGCATCCTACTTGGCATCGAGTCAGGATGGCGAAGAGGCAGGAGATTAGACAGGAGCTTGCTCTCCGGAATGGTAGCCATCAGCGGCTTCCCCGACTTTCTACTGGGTCTATTGCTGCTACTCTTATTTGCTGTAAACCTTCAACTCCTACCTCTCTTTGGCGCTGAAAATGCTTACTCAGGCCTATCCGGATTCCAACGCTTGATGGATATCGCCAAGCATTTGCTTTTACCGCTCGTCACTCTGGTTCTAGCACGGGTCGGTGGCGACTATCTCCTCACTCGAAATGCCATGATCGGCGAACTGAAAGAACCTTACATTTTGCTGGCACGAGCTAAGGGGCTCAAACAAGGAACTATAAGGTATCGGCACGCGGGGCGCAATTCACTGTTACCCATAATGACTCGGACTAGCATATTGTTGGGTTTGATGGTCACCGGTGTGCTTTTTGTTGAGGTTGTATTCTCCTATCCCGGTATTGGGTTTACTACCTATGAGGCTCTGACATATCGCGACTACCCATTACTTCAAGGGCTGCTGCTGGTGTCCACATTTTGTGTGCTAACAGCTAATTTCATTGCTGATTTGTTGTACTCTAGGATCGATCCGAGGGTGAATTATGCACATTGACCCTAAACGAGAAGTCGTTCAGAGTAAGGGGGGGAGAATCGGAATGGCCCTGCTCCTGGTTGTGTTTCTTTTAGCAATCTTCGCGCCTCTTCTCTCCGCCTACGAACCGCTGACGCAGACCACACAAATATTCGCAGCACCATCCTGGAACCATCCATTGGGAACAAACCATGTGGGCCAGGACATCTGGAGCCAGCTTGTCTATGCAGCACGTACATCGCTGCTAGTAGGATTACTGGTAGCGGTGTTATCTACTACTCTGTCTGCGTTATTTGGCACTTCGGCGGCGCTAATCGGCGGTGCCTATGACCGTATAGTCATGCGGTTAGTGGATGCGTTCATCATTATACCGATAATCATCCTGCTCATTCTCCTCTCCCTATATTTTAATCCGGACCTCAGCGGTGGGTCGCTTATCGGTATCAAGGTCTCCATTATCATAGCCGTGGCTGGTATATCGTTATATGCGGTGCGTAATCTGGGGTGGGTGGGAATATTTATCGTCTCTCCTTTAATTGCCCTGGTTTTATTATCGTATGACATTATTCCAAGCACCGGTGGTTTGATAATCATCCTGTCGTTGCTCTGCTGGCAGGGTGGGGCTCGAGTAGTTCGTGCCCAGGCGCTATCTCTCAAAGAAAACACCTATATTTCAGCAACGCGGGGATTTGGTGCCAGCATATGGTACATAATGCGGCGCCACATCATTCCTGACCTGGGCCCGATATTGGTGGCAGACTTCGTATTCTGTGTGCGCCGCGCCGTGTTTCTTCAGGCCGGTCTGGCGTTTATAGGCATCGGCGACCCTAACATTGTAAGCTGGGGGAGCATGATTAGTGACGCCCGCGAATGGATATTCCTGGATGTATGGCGCTGGTGGCTTCTACCAGCAGGGATAGCTCTTTCTGTGACAATTGTGGCTATTACACTAATAGGCTACGCATTAGAACCTGCCCTGGATCCCAGACTTAGAGGTGAGATCAGTGCTCAAAATTGAAGAGTTAAAGGTAAGCCTTGGGGGTGAGCGCGTCCTGCAGGGAATAAACCTCGAAGTGCAGCCAGGCGAGTGTATTGCTGTTATAGGTGAATCAGGCGCTGGCAAAACAACACTGGGGCTTAGCATCATGGGACTGCTGAACGGAAACATCAGCGGGAAAATATATTTAGGAAATACTGAGATACTGGCTCTTTCAGAGGAAGAAATACGTCGCATTCGCTGGAATCGTGTGGCGATGGCCTTCCAAAATGCGCAGAATCGATTAAATCCAACTCACCGCATTTTGGACCAGGTAGTAGAGCCGGCGATTGCCCACCGATACAACAACAAAGTACGAGCCATACAGAGAGCAGGAGAGATACTTAAAGAAGCCGGGCTGGCATCGGCAAAGTTTCACGAGTACCCGCATCAACTAAGCGCTGGTGAGCAGCAGCGAGTACTTATCGCAATGGCGCTTATAAATGACCCCGAGATATTAATACTGGATGAGCCCATATCCTCACTGGACGCCAGCTCTCGTATTGAGATGATAACATTTCTGAAACGGGCTATTGCAGATCGTACTGTACTGGTAATGACTCACGATATTTCCACTGCCGCGCGGCTCACCTCTAAGGTAGCTACACTATATGGTGGACGCATTGTGGAACTGGGACCGACCGACGCAGTACTATTGCACCCACGTCATCCTTACACGCGTGCCTTGCTTCGCTCATATCCCAACATGACCACCACCAAGGACCTGCAGGGAATTAAGGGGCGAATAGACCGACAGACAGCAGGATGCGCCTTTAATCCGCGCTGCACGCAGACTATATCGATATGCCAAAAGCAGGTACCACCTCTTGTAAAGCACAATCGATGGCTGGTCGCCTGCCACCGAGGGGGCATCATCCCTGCGCTCTACGTAGATAAGCTGAGCAAATCTTTCGGGCGTTTGAAAGCTGTGGATGGCGTGAGTCTCACGTTGGAACATGGTGAAACGCTAGCGCTGGTGGGACAGAGCGGTTCTGGGAAGACTACATTGGCGCGCATGGTCGCAGGGATTCTTAAGCCCGATAAAGGGTATATCCAACTTGAATCAAGGAAATCAGAGCAGAAAGGGAAAGACTACCATCGAACGGTTCAGCTAGTATTCCAGAACCCCGGTGAAGCCTTGAGCCATCGGCTGACTGTAATAGAATCAGTCCGTGAGCCGCTGGAGATTCAGGGTATTGGCACCAAAGTAGAGCGTGATAAGATAGCTAGAAGGGTAATCGAAGAGGTTGAATTGCCAAGCATTGATAAATTTCTTGACGAATACCCTCACCATCTTAGCGGTGGTGAATTACAGCGTGTCAACATCGCCAGGGCGCTGGTTTTGAATCCCCAAGTTCTAATCGCTGACGAGCCAACTGCGTTTCTCGACTCAAGTATACAGGCGAAGGTACTTAAACTATTGATGAACCTCCAAGAAAACCGGGGTCTGAGCATGCTGTTCATTACGCACGATATTGCGGTGGCACGCAAAATCAGTGACCGTATAGCGGTAATGCAGAAGGGCAAAATTGTTGAGGAGGGCTCGACTAGCCATGTAATCACCAATCCATCCCATTCTTATACAAAGGAACTGCTAAATGCGGCCGCTGAACTTCACTCAGAGGGTAAAGATGAAACTGCGGACCATGATTCCAAGTGAAGAATATAACGAAACGATAATACGAAACGAGGAGAAATGACATGGAATTAAAACCGGAGATGTTTAAAAGAATGCTGCCTTTACCCGTAACCGTGGTTACGACCGTAGATGCCAGTGGTATTGCCAATGCAGCACCTTATAGTTGTGTAATGCCGATACTCAGGCCGCTTGACCTTATAGCTATTGCTTCTGCATTGCCTCGAGACACACTTCGTAACATACAGGAAACCAAGGAATTTGTTATGAATATAATCGGGAGGCCTAAATTCAAAGAGTCTATGCAAACAGCTAAGAACTACCCGCCTGGCGTTAATGAACTTGAGGAAGTCGGCTTGGAGGCTATTCCTTCAAAGAAGACCACCCCACCACGGATAAAGGATGCGCTGGGATGGATTGAAGCGGTAATAGAGGAGGAGATACTGCGGGAAAAGTTTTCACTTATTATCGGCAAAGTGGTTTGTGCTGAGATAAACGATACTTTTTTAGAAAATGAGCGCCTTAAGGAATTACCTGTCATCATGTTGAGGCCGGATTATCGAATTATCGGAGAAAGCATTATCGGAGATGTGGAAGAAACGATCAAATTGTTTCTTCCCTAAACTCTATTAAAATCATGTGTATTGACCTCGAGTCGGATTCGCTTCCTGACATGTAACCCAAGCAGCTAGAAACGGTATTTAACCGACTCTTGTGGTACGCCAGCTCTCAAGCAATCCACTTACGCTTGATGTTAAGTAGGCTTAATACAAACAGAACGATGCAGAATGCGCAAAGTATAAGGAAATCAAGTGTGAAAGACATGATATGCTCGCCGTTAACCGCTCCATGGAGAATATCAACCCCGTATGTTACAGGTAATATATAAGAAAGGGGGCGAACAAACACAGGCAGTGATAATATCGGGAAGAATAGTCCACACAGGAATATCATCGGGAATCGGAAAAAGTTAGAAAAGGTCTGTGCTTCAAATACCTCGCTTACAGAGACAGAGATAAAAAGTCCGAGGAAAGTCGATACGATACTGATGAGTATGATGGCAGGTACAACCAAAGACCAGGCAATTCCCGATAGGTCTGCCAGAAACGCAGCGATTGCTATAGGAACAAACGCGTTAATGATACCGAAAAGGATAGCCCCGGAGGTCTTGGCCAGCATAAGTAAATCCAGGGAGATAGGCGCGAGAAGTAGCCTTTCAAAGGACCGGCTTCGTCTCTCGAAGGTAATAGTCACCGATAGCAGTGAAGTAGTGCCAAACAGTATGGCGATAGTGACTACGCCTGGCAGGAGTTCAAGTACGCTTTCCAGCCCGCTACCTGACCTGATAAAAAACATTCCTGTCCAAGCTAGCGGAAATATAATGCCCCAGCTGATGTTGGGGGGCTTAAGGTAATAAGTCCGCATATCCTTGATAAATATGTTCGAGAAAGCAATCCATCGTTTCACTGGTTTCCCACACTTCCAGCTTTTTCCTTTTCCTTGCGCATTAATTCCGCTTCAATGCCGGTAACCTGGACGAAAACATCTTCAAGAGACGGAACATGCCTACGGGCTTCGGTAACTTGAATCTTGCGTTCTTCTAAGAATCGCACTAATGGACCGACGTTGACTGGTTCCATTGATTCGATACTTATCTGGTTGGATGCAACTGATTGGAATTTGTAACTTGGAAAGGCTGAGGCCATATCTTCGGTTAGGCCATCTACCGAATTGGAAACAGAGAAAATAATCACATGTTTACCCCGGACAGGCTGTAGAAGGTTTGCCGTACGGTCAGTTTGGACGATTCTACCATTTACAATAAAAGCAATCCGTTCGCAGAGCCGTTCAGCTTCCTCGATATAGTGGGTAGTGAGAAAGATCGTTGTTCCCTTGCTATGGAGGTCGGCTATTATCTGTCGTACCTGGCGGGCGCTGGCTACATCGATTCCCGTAGTTGGTTCGTCGAGAAACAAGATGGGTGGTTGGTGAATGATGCCGGCAGCGAAGGTGAGTTTGCGTTTCATCCCCTTGGAATAGATGGCAAATTTACGATTGGCGGCGTCGGCAAGACCGAATGTATCCAGAAGCGTTCGTGCCCGTTTCTCGCGTTCGCTCTTTCGTATGCCATAGAGCGCTGCGCAAAAGCAAAGGTTATCGAATCCAGAAAGTTCGGGATATAGGTTACTTTCGTCGGGAACGATACCTATCAAGTGCTGAGCTGCTTTGGGATTGCGGGTACAATCTATACCGCTAATTTTAATATTGCCTGCGTCCAGTCTGGCCAAACCAGTCAGCATATTGATGGTGGTGGTTTTACCAGCACCATTAGGACCAAGAAATCCGAATAGCTTGCCCTTGCTAACTTGAAAGCTAATGTCGTTTACTGCAAGAACTTAACCAAATCGCTTAGTGAGATTCGTTACCACAACGGCTGGTGTGCTATCCTGATTCACCTGCACCCTTTCCATCAATTTTCTTCTCCATGACAGGGAGAGCAGCAGATATCTGTTGCTGAACCTGCACTAATGCTTCTTCGTTGAGGAAATAATGAATACGATAGCCGCGCCTTTCACCTTTAACCAAACCAGTCGATTTTAGCACACTGAGGTGTTGAGAGACGGCTGACTGCGTGATGTCCAATTGGTAGGCCAGGGCATTAACACAAAGAGCATTTGACTCTCGTTGCTTAGACAGTAGTCTTATCAGCTTAAGCCGTGTAGGGTCAGCTAGTATACCAAAAAGATTTGCCTGCTCCTCGGTGCTTTTCATTCCAAATACTCATCACGAACGACTATAAGTACTCACTAATAGACTTATTATAACATATTACTGTATGGACTGAATCTCTGAGAGTGCACACTTTAGGTTAGGAAGGTTTGGCAGGGTCGAGATAATCTATAATGGAGGAGAGAAATGACCTTGCCATGAGAAATCAGAGAGATTTCAGCTTAGAATTTAAGCGTCAGGTAGTTGAGGAGTTGCTTAGCGGTGAGAGCGACCTTCTGTGCCGGGTTAAGCAGAAGTGGGCAAAGACCACCGATAGTCGCCACAACTTCCCCAGATATCACAATCTCATCAATGTGATGGTCATTAACCATTTAAACCAGGTTTGGCTGGCTGACATCACCTACATCCGCATCCGGACAGGCTTTGTCTACCTGTCGGCTATTCTGGATGCCTTTTCCCGGAAGGTGATTGGATATGCCATCTCCACCGCTCTGGATACGGAGTTGACAATGAAGGCGCTGAGGATGGCTATTGCGAAGATGCAGCCTGGCCCCGGTGTTATTCATCACTCTGACCAGGGAGTCCAATATGCCTGCAGCGGGTACGTAGAGGAACTCAAAAGATATGGGTTTGAGATCAGCATGGCGCGTATAGGTAATCCCTATGGAAACGCCATGATGGAGAGCTTTTTCAAAACGCTCAAGTACGAGGAGGTGTATTTATGTGATTACGAGACTTTTGCAGATGTGGTAGCCAGGCTTCCCTATTTCATCGAGGAGGTCTATAATCAGAAGAGACTTCATTCGGCACTTGGCTACCGCTCACCGAATGACTTTGAAAGGATATTGCTTAATCAGGAGGCTAATGACCTACCCTGCCAACCTCTCCTAACCCTTTCTGCCCAATCATAGGGGTGCAGTCCACATGCTCTTTGCTTGCTTGCGCTGTAGCAGACCCGTAATGTCTCAACCTGTTCCCGCAGTTTAGCAGGCTTCAGGGCTTTTTCGCAGCACATTCTGACTGAAGCATCTGCTTATCAAGGCTCAAGTCTGCTACCAGATGTTTCAGCTTTCTGTTCTCCTACTCCATGACTCTCAATCTCCTCACTTCTGCCACACACATGCCGACATATTTCATCTTCCACCGGTAGTAAGTCTGTTCACTGATGCCCATCTTCCTGCAAACATCAGGAACAGCTGCCCCTGACTCTGCTTGCCTCAGGGCAAAAGCAATTTGCTCCGTGGTGTACCGGGACTTCTTCATTGGATGATCCTCCTTCATCATTGTTAATCATCCTGCAAAACTAGCATTTTGTCTGGCTCAGTTTTCGGGGGGGGGGGGGCAGGTCACGTAGCTGGATACCGAACCACCAACTGGTCAGCTACGAACTAGCTACGAGCTTTTAGGCCAATCACCCAAATCTGAGGTGTTTGCCGAACATCATAAAAAGTGATAAACTCATGCTGTAAACCTTGGATAAGCTATAAGTAATTTTTGCAATGCGGGGATCAGCTGTTTCTTCTCAAATACGAGTTCGGGAACTGTCCAGTGTCACCCAATATATTGTATAATAGGCAGCCGGGTTATCAGAAGAAACATACATAAAGGAGGTTAACGATGCCTAAGACAAAGATGAAATTACAGCCGGCCGGGTGGCAGATTACAGCTACTACTATCCATTGCGATTTTGTCGATGATTTCGTCACTATTATGGTCAACAAAGATTGGTCAACTAGGTGTACCTGTTATAAACGTTATCAGCAGAGAGTTCTTGATGACAAGAGGCAGAAATCCGATAAGAAAAACAGGCTTAAGATAGAGCAGTGCAAAGGCCCTGAATGCTCTTATGTTATAAACTATCGTGATAAGCTCCTCAAGGAGGAGCTTGGCGCAAAATAATAGATTATATCGAGGCGAGAAAAGTATTGAGCCAGCACAAGAAGTGCTGGCCGTTTTAAGTTGCTTACGGTTTCAAACATCGCCAGGGTGATGTAGGACATATTTTGCCAGCTACATTGAATTCAGTGTGGCATCTCGGCATCTGAGGTTCTACAAGGCGTAGGTCTATGCGAGGCTGCCATTAATAGTCATGTAGAGAATGTCCTTGCAAATTTTCCCAAGAGATCATCCCAGTTTTTTTATGATTTTACATAGCTTTACCCTAAGCCCATGTCGATTGCCGTTGTTAGCGGAGGCAGTAGACACATGGTTGCCATGCTTGCGGAATTGGACATCAACAAAAAAAGAGCTTTCAGCATGCCCCTGATGATCACCAGAGTGATATCCTGACGACGAAAAAAAGGTACTGATTTGCGGGACAATATTACTGTAACCCAACGAGCGGACTCTTCAAGAAAACTTGACCTAGCGTTCAGGTGTGATGACGAAATAAGATAGTTCTTTTGTAGGTGTTGACTCGGCGATTTCCCTGATACTTAGTAACCTCGACATCTCTCCTGTTCCTAAAATTGACCCACATAACCATATTATCTTGAAGTAAATGTCCGGGTTTTGATGTGGTGGTGTCTGACTTGCCCCAGGCAATTATACAACTTGTTAAGTTAGTCCCATAAGCATAACAGCCTCAGGAGCAGGCGGTCGGTAGTTGAGCGCACTATGTGGTCGTTCTTGATTGTATTTTCTCCTCCAGCCTTATATCAATATTCTGGCTTCAGCTAGTGTGGTGAATATCTCACGGTTGAGTAGTTCGTCCCTCAATTTGCCTTTGAATGATTCTATGCAGCCGTTCTCCCAAGGGCTTCCCTTCTCGATGAACAGCGTCTTCACACCCAACCGCTCCAGCCAAGCACGTACTGTACTGGGAGATGGAAATAAGAGGGTACCTGCTCTTTAAATTCGGTCTAATAGGTATAATAAGCCTTTTGAATACTCCTCGACGTGTTCTGGCAATCAACTCGCTTATTATGGATGAACTTATTCCTTTACCCTGTAGCTTTGGATTTATAATAATGAGGAGTCCGCCCAAGGTATCCGGTTCAATGTTCCTTCGTTTGTCCTCGAGCCCCTTTACTAGAATCCAGTCCAATCCTTCTTCAGGTAATTGTTCCAGTGGCATATCCAGGCGAAGCGGAATAGTATTGGCTACGCCTATGGCTTCGCTATCTTGCAGGAAGGTTAATTGGTACTCAGGCTATCTTCAGATTGGTGTGACCACACCACATATTGCCATATTTTCAGGTATGATTATTTCCTATCCTTCAAGCTCTTCAAAATTTCCTTGGAAGGCTTGTTGGGAATAGTGGCTACGGTTTGTCCCTGGTACACAAATACTTCTTTATCATCCTTGGTAATCTCACCGATTATGGCAGCGGGTGCCTTTTTGGATTTAACAACCGCCATTACCTCGTCAGTGTCGGCTGGGGAAACCTGGAGCATCATCCTGGCTTGAGTCTCACAAGCGAGGATTTCCTCTGCAGTAAGCCCCTCGACGTTTACTGGAACTGCCGACAAATCGACTTTTGCTCCAAAACCACCGTATCTGGCTGATTCGCAGACGGCTGCCCCGATTCCGGCTGCTCCCAGGTCAGAGCAGGCATGAATTTTGCCGGTCTGAAAGGCAGCTAAACTGGCCTCTAAAGTAGTCCGTTCTTCCTCAAAGAGAGCTGTTGCAGGTCGCATCTCAGTGACTAATCCGGCTCTAAATAAAGTATCGTTCCCGTCATTAGCGGTTTTACCAATAAGAATAAGCTTGTCTCCGGCTTTTTTGGCTGGTTTGGTAAGAGGCTCTTTAGTAACTAACTTACCAAATATCGCTACCACTACTGCCGGGACAATATCAGTAAAAGAGGTCGAAAGCCCGCCTCCAATAACGAAAACATCCATAGTCTTACACATGTCTATTACCCCCTGAACCATCAGGTCAAGCCTTTCTTTACTGGTCATTACTTTACATCTCCCGCAGGAGCATTTGTCCGCGAAGCCGCAGGGTCCCACCAAGACTTCATCTTCTAATGGTCTGGTCCCTATGAAGTCCAGGAGGAAGATAGGCCTGCCTCCCATGGCAGTGACATCTCGCATGGCACCACCAGCTCCGGTTGCGGCAGCATCATAAGGTCTGGGTACACAAGGAGAGCAATGGCTTTCTTGTTTGGCCACAAAATATCCTTCAACCCCCGGCATCTGGAAGACAGCAGCATCGTCTCCTGGTCCTATAGTCAATGACCCTGGCCACTTCTTACTGACTTCCCTGTTTAGTTTTTCCAAAGCTCTAAAATCGACTGCCTGATCAATGTTGTGATGCAGATGGACAAACAAACCATGCATTAGCGCTCTTTCAATAGTGTTCATTTCTTATCTCTCCTTGATATCTATTCTTCGGTGGGTCTCACTACAAATAACCGAGTATTCCTCAGATTTTGAACCATAGAGCTTACGAAGTCAAGGGGTCTTCAACTTGTTTACAGCTCAAGCAGTAGTTCGTAGAAGAGAAAGCTAAAACTTTTTTCCAGCCAGTGCCTTCTCAATTACATCTGTTATATCGTTGGAGTCAAAGGGTTTAATTAGATATGGTCTACCCGTTGAGGCAAGGAAATCATGGGTGTCTG
>CAZUEB010000021.1:0-14854 GCA_964619115.1 uncultured Dehalococcoidales bacterium | reverse complement strand
GCAAAGTTACCTTTAGGCTATTTACAATAGTCCTATGCGGTAGTATATTAGACCTACCTGAGTTCGATGGTAAATTATTGAACAGACGTGGGACTAAACTAACCTGATTTGAAAGGCGGATAAAACAAACCAAGATGGATGACTCGGCAGAAGAGGCCAAAATTTCAATACATTGCGGCGGAACGGATATTTACATAGTTCCGAATGGAAAATCCAAACGCACCAAATCGCCACCCCCTGAGCTAGAAAGCCATACGGAACGGGAATTGCCGAACATGTACTCTCCCCACCTTGTACATGTCGAGAATCAAGAGGCAATAGAGAAGAGCGCAACAGAAATGGGGGGTGCCATCCAGCACCCTGTGCAAACAGCTCTATAGACATAAAAACGAACGGCAAGAAAAACGGCAAGGTCATTTGGGGTTCGGAAAATGCTACCTCAATTGAATTCAGAGGCAATCAAGCCGCTACAGGAAACCCCGTTGATATCATAGAACGCGAGCGGCTGGAAGAAACCATAATAGAATCACAGCAGAGATGCCATACTATCCTTAAGGAAATACAGGATGCTTATTTCGAGGTAGATATATACGGCAATTTCACTGTAGTTAACGATGCGCTCTGCACAGTCTTAGGATATTCCACAGAAGAGCTGCTGGAAACTAATTTTCGATACCATGTCACCGAAAAAGACACTGAAGCCGTTTTCAGGGCTTTTAATGAGGTCTTTCGCACGGGAAGGACGATTAAAAAACTTAATTATGAGGTAGTCCACAAGGATGGCACCACTTTGATTGCCGAGAGCTCAGCTTCTCCCCTGAGAAATGCACGGGGACAGATTATCGGGTTCCGCGGTATTGGCCACAATATTACTGAGCGCAGACGGACTGAGCAAACCATAAAATGGGCTGAAGAGAGATATCGAACTCTGCTGGATGAGATAGAAGAAGGCTACTATGAGGTAGACCTGGCTGGTAATTTTACCTTCGTCAATAACTCAATTTGCCGCCAATTCGAATACACTAAAGAAGAGCTAATCGGAATGAATTTCCGCCCATACGTACCGGAGGAGAATGTAGACGACATATATAAGACCTGGAATAAAGTCTACCGGACAGGCGAGCCACTTAAGTCATATCATTTTGCCAGCATTAAACACGACAAAGAGCAAATATTTCTAGAAAACTCGGTTTACCTACTGCGAGACAACGAGGGAAAGACAATCGGATTCCGGTCAATCTGCCATGATGTTACTTATCTCAAGCAGTTCGTGCAGAAACTTGCTGAGTTGACATGGCCACCAATGACTCGCTGATTGTACTACCGCAACAGGTCATACCCACACGTTACGTAGCTTAACTATCACTTTGCACTGTAGCCGCTTGCTACTCCTCCATGACGGTTACCGATAGAACACTGGGGCCTGTGTGCGTGCCGATAACTGGACTAACATTCGATAGATAGATTGGTACTTTTGGAAATATAGAGGAGATTCGCTCGGCTAACGCCTTAGCTTCAGCAATATTGGTGCCATATTCCACAGCTAATGCCTTTACTTTTTCAAACTTTGATGCGAAATCGCAGAGCCAATCCGTAGCCTTAGCCCTTGAGCGCACCCGGGCGAAAGGGGAAGCCACACCGTCTTTTATACCAAGTATAGGATTCATCCTGAGCACCGACCCCATTAAAGCCTGTACCTTGCCGATGCGCCCACCCCTGGCCAGATACTCCAGGGTATCAAGCGTAATTCTGATATGTACGCGGGGGATGTTTTTTGACACCATGTCGGCTAGTTCACTAAGGTTGGCTCCAGACAGAGCCTTCTTGGCTGCTTCCATAACCAACAGCCCCTGCCCCATTATACCCAATGCGGAATCGACAATTTCCACCTGGCATTTTCTCTTCATCAGCCTTACGCCCTGCACCGCCGAATCATAAGTGGCACTCAACTTACGGGACACAAACACACCCATAATCTGGTTACATTTTATAGCCAGCCCGTCAAAGACTTCAGCAAAAAGACCGGGACTGGGGGCAGAGGTAGAGGGGAAAGTAGAACTGTGCTCCAGTTTCTGGTAAAAGTCATCAGAACCTAAGTCAACCCTGTCTCTATATGTCTCCTGTCCGAAGTGAACATTCAAAGGGATTACGGTAATTTCCAACTCTTTGACCACTTCGGGTGGCAGGTCAGCCACGCTATCAGTAACAAGTTTAACCACAGCTTCCTCCTTTACTTCAGTCCGTTTCCTGTTTCCGCCTTTGCCATATGCCTAGTAGTACTAGGTATTATATTCTACTTCTGCTACTGAATACAAGAGGTTTGGCATAAGTACATAAAAATCCAAAAAATCTAGGTTCGACAACCGTGAGAGCCTTCTACTTGGTCTGGCAGGCGGAGGAATTTACAGGGCATTGCTTGCATTTGCCGTCACATGGCTCAACATGAATTGTAACACTGGTTCGGGGTAATCCTGCCTGGATATCATGCTCTAACAAGTCGCATACCCGATGCGCCTCCTCCAGGCTGATGTCCTTAGCCATTACCAGATGGAAGTCTACATATCGCTGGTTTCCAGAACGGCGAGTGCGCAATTCATGGAAACCAACTATATGACTGCTTTGCTCAGCAATGCAAGCTTCTATTACCGCTTGTTCAGAACGCGGAATGCTGGCATCCACCAGTCCGAGAAGCGGTTTACCTAATGTATCATAGGCTATTTTTGCAATATAAATCGCCATACCAATAGCCATTATCGGGTCAAGAATACTGAACCCCGTAAGGCGCGCCACAATCAGCCCGACCAAAACTGCCGCGGTTGAATAGATATCACCAGTTATGTTGCGAGCGTTGGCCTCCAGTACCACCGAGCCGGTAGCTCGGGACACTTTTAGCAAGTGCCGCGAAAGCAAGATGCTGGCTAACATGGAAACCGCCATGGCTACAATTCCTGCCTCAGCCATCTCTATGGTAGTCCTGTGTATTATACGTCCGACTGATGAATAGACTATCACTCCAGCGGCAATAAATATAAGTACACCCTGAACCACACCTGCCATATCTTCCACCTTGCCATGTCCAAATGGATGTTCTTCATCAGCCGGCTTGGTGGCTATGCGAACGGCAAAAAAGGTGACCAGCCCGGCAAACAGGTCAAGGAAGCTATCCGCCACCTGGGCAAACACGCTGATGCTGCCGCTAATCCAGCCGGCAATCACCTTAAGCAGCATGAGGCTGACAACTACCCCGATTAAAAGGTTGGCAGCCCCTCTTTCAGTTGAAAACATAAGTTGCTTTTCCTTGCTGCAATTACTTTTTCGGGCTTCGAGTTTACCACCTGCACCCTGACAAAACAAGTCTATCTTACAAATGGTATATGAGTCATTAAATGTATATTGCTCACCAGACCCGGCTCTGATATCATAGGGACGCCATTTTCCATAAGATTGACCTAACCAACTTTCAAGGTAAGAAGCCAAAATGGGCGTAGCATTGATTTATGACCCGGTATATCTGGAACACGATACCGGCACACATGTCGAGAGTGCCCAGAGGCTGATAGCCGTCATGTCACATATCGAGGAGAACAATCTGAAAGACAAACTTGTCTTACTATCACCCCGAGCCGCCACAATTGACGAACTGGTTGCGGTGCACGCCCCGGAATACATCTCCAGAATACAGAAACAATCGGAGGGAGGCGGCGGCTGGCTTGACCCAGACACTGTGACATCACCCGGCTCATACAATGCAGCTATCTATGCTGCCGGTGGCGCTTTGACAGCAGTTGACGCCGTGATGAACAGGCAGGTCAATAGCGCTTTTGCCCTGGTCAGACCACCGGGACACCATGCTACATGCTGGCAAGCTATGGGCTTCTGCCTGTTCAACAACATAGCCATAGCTGCCAAATACGCCATGTCTAACTTCGAAATTCAGCGAATCCTTATCATAGATTTCGATGTTCACCACGGGAACGGCACACAGGACACTTTCTATGCCGACCCGCACGTCCTCTATTTCTCCACCCATCAATACCCGTTTTATCCGGGAACCGGTAGCATAGATGAGACCGGAGCCAGAGACGGCGAAGGCTTTACTGTTAACGTCCCCCTTCTGGCAGGCTGGGGAGATGATGAATATCAGGCAGTGTTCGAAGATATACTGGCACCGATAGCCAAGCGTTTTGAGCCCCAACTAATTCTTGTCTCCGCTGGCTATGATGCCCACTGGGCTGACAACCTGGCACTGATGCAGGTAAGTGTCTCAGGTTTCGCCCGCTTGGTAGAAATCACAAAGACTCTGGCTGATATGCTATGCCAGGGACGTATGGTATTCACCCTGGAAGGCGGATATCACCTTGAGTCTCTGTCTCTATCCGTAGGCGCCACGCTTGATATTCTACAAGGAAACCGCCAAATCTCCGACCCTCTGGGCAAACAAGAGGGGAAAACAAAGCCGGTAAACTTCGATAACTTCATCAGAATGTTAAAGGACATGCACGACTTGTAAGCTCAGTCGGTAGTCCAGGTAGAATCGAACCTATCTCAAAGATTTGCCGCTAAATCAGACAGAAGTCTCTACTTGCTTTCGCGGTGAAGATAGTCTACCCCATGTACCCTTATCCCAGACCACTAAAAGCTGTCCGGCAATGCACAGCGAAGAATAGATTCCGGTAGCTATACCGATGAGAAGCGCCAGTACCAGATTATGGGTGGTTGTCCCACCAAGCAGATAAAGCGCCACTATGACGAAGAGAGTAGCCAGACCCGTATTAAGAGAGCGCCCCATGGACTCGACAATACCATAATTTGCTATCACCTCGAAGTCACGGCTCACCCCCCGCTTCAAATTCTCCCTAATGCGGTCGAAGACAACCACAATGTTATTAACACTGACTCCGACAACCGCTAACACGCCGGTAACAAACAAGGCATCTATTTCCACACCAGCCGCCCAGCCTAAAATAGAGAAGACAGCGATGACCACCAGCAAATCGTGCACCAGGGCAATGACAGCGCAGGTTCCCCAGCGGAACGGCTTGGGCATCTTGCGGAATGCCCAGGAGATATATAATAAAATACCTATTGAAGCCGCCACAACAGCTATAATAGTATTTCGCACCGTACCTTCAGCTACGGTCGGTGAAACGCTATAAAGACTGCTGATTGTGAGCTCGGTATCTAATCCCGCCCCTAAACCTTCCTTTAGCTTGGTGGTTTCCTCAGGAGATATTTCAGGCAGACGAACAAAGAAATCACCTTCGCCGGTGGGCTGAACAACAGCCATATTATAACCCAGGTCGTCTAATTCCTGCCGCAACTGGCTTAGCTCTACTTCGCTATCAAAACTCAGAGTTATAGCGGTGCCGCTGCTGAAATCTACCCCCGGGCGGAGACCAAAAACAGCCAGTGAGATTATGCCTGGAATTAATATTATTGCCGAGATAAGGAAAAACCAGAGCCTTTTACCAACTAAATCAATCATTGTTTCAATACTCCGTAAGCACCCGGGCTTTTTGCCACGCCAAGTCCTACAAATGTGCGCATAAAAGTCCTGGTAACCACAACCTGTGTAAACATGCTCAAAAGCGTGCCGATGAACAGAGTGGTGGCAAAACCGATGACCAGGAAATTGCCGAAGGTATTTCCCAGCCAGTAAAGGACTATACAGGCGATAAAGACGGTTATATTGGCATCAAAAATAGCCGACCAGGACTGGCGGAAGCCCTCCTCCACCGCCGCACCCAGAGTACGTCCGCGTCTCAATTCCTCTTTTAAACGCTCCGCCACAAGAACGTTACCATCTACTCCCATACCTATGGACACAACAAAGCCAGCAATGCCCGGGAGCGTCAAAACGATAGGGAGCAGCTTAAAAACAGCCAGGTTCAATGCTACGAAGACCAGCAGCGCCAGGCAAGCCACGAAACCGGAGAAACGATAGTAGGCAATCATAAATATAATTACCATGGCTGACCCGATAATTCCTGCCATCAGGCTTTTCCTCAGAGAATCTTCCCCCAGGGTAGCCCCGATATCCCTGCGCTCAACTACAGTCAGTGGCACATCCAGAGAGCCTGAGTTGAGCTGTATAGCCAGTGTCCTGGCCTCATCCAGCTTCACTCCGGTGATAACCCCTTTCTCCTTAATTACAGCTTGCACCGTCGGTGCCGAAATAAGCTGGTCATCTAAGAATATACCCAGGGGCTTCTGTAAGTTTCGCTGGGTAATCTGCTCAAAAAGAATGGCGCCTTCTGTATTCCACTCGAAAGCTACCTCAGGCTCATTGGTCTGTGGCGTTAAAATCACCTGGGCATTCGGCTTTAAATATTTACCCGTCAGCTCTCTTTCCTGACCATCACTACCTTTAGCCTTGGCAACAACCCATTGCTCCTTGCCCTCCTCATCAAGCACCGGCTTACCGTTGGCATCCAGCACGATTTCCCTGAAATCAAGCTCTGCCGTCTGACCGATAAGCTGAATCGCCTCATCGATATCCTTGACTCCGGGAAGCTGGACGAGGACAAAGCTGCCTCGCTCGTTCCGAATTGTCTGTACTATAGGCTCGGTCACGCCGTAAGCATTAACTCGCCGCTCTATTTTCAGCTTCACGCTATCGATAACATCAGTATCGGTCTGTGCCGGGTCCTTCTTGGTCAAATCGATACTGTAAACCAGATGGCTGCCTCCCTTGAGGTCAAGCCCCAGCTTAAACTCGTCTCTGCCAAATATTCCGTTACCCGGCAATATAAACCATACGCAAAAGGCGAAAATAATCAGTATAAAAATTAGTAGCGGGGTGTTTCCTCTTTTCAATTCAGTACCTTTTCCTCAAAAATCCCTATAGCGCGATATTCTAGCCCAAGCCAGCAATTTTAGCAAGCCTTGCCGCACTGCCGTTTCTCCAGCTCTTTACGCACCAGCTCTATTGCTTCCTCCCTGGTGCTAAGCTCTCCAGACACCTGGGCCTCACGCACTCCGGTCAAAAGCTCACCGACCAGACGTCCCGGACTCAAACCAAAAACGTCCATCAAATCATGACCATCGACCAGCTTGACCGGCAAAATTTCAGACTCCTGCTTCACATGCTCGGTCAATATATAGTTAATCAAAAGGTTATGCTGCTTCCATTCCTCGCTATCAAGCTCAGGCCCATGAGTTGCCAGATAATCAGCCAGAGCCAGAAAAAGGATGTCTATGCCAGCACCCTCGGCATCACGAAAATACCGATAAATAGCCCGGCTGGTAGGTAAACCTTCGTTAGCCATCTGGGTAGGGCGGAGATGGTGATAAACCAGATTCTCCACCAGTCTTATCTCCCGACCGCTGAACCGCAGCCGCTCCAAAACCTCAGCCGCCATGGCCGCCCCCTGCTTGGTATGCCCCAGAAAACGTGTCCTGCCCGTTTCATCAACTGTCTTGGTCGCCGGTTTGGCGATATCATGCAGCAGTGCCCCCAGCTTAAGCAGCAGCCTTCGATTGCTGCCGCCAGACACTTCCTCATCAAAATGCCGACTTATCTCCTCAGACCACGGGGTTACTGCCAGCAGGTTCCTTTTACCATACTTCCAGCGACTCTGCCGGAGCACAAATTCGGCGGCAGCCATCGTCTCCACAGAATGGTCGAACACATTCCAATGGTGCTCCTTCGGCTGCTCCACGCCCTTCATCTCTTCCAACTCAGGAATCATCTCGGTGAGCAAGCCTAACTTATCCAGATAGCGCACTATATCACCGGAGCCGGACAGAGCCAGCATCCTCACCAGTTCTTCGCGCAGCCTCTCTCCTGCAACCAGCTTAAGCAAGCTGCGGTTTTTCCCGATTAGACTTTCGGTCCCGGGCTCAATCTTGAAGCTAAGCTCAGCAGCTAGCCTGACACCCCGAAGCAGTCTTGCCGCATCTTCCTCAAAAATCTGCTGACCCACTGCCCTCAGCAGCTTCTTCTTCAAATCGATTTTTCCGGAGAATGGGTCAATAAGCTGAGGCGAACCGGAAACCAGACCTTCAAGCTCTACTGCCATGGCATCGATGGTGAAATCACGCCGTGCCAGGTCATTATGAATACCACTTGAGAAAGAAGAGAAATCCAGATGCCAAACCTGCTCATCAGCAACAACCACCCTGGCTATTTCGTTGGCTTCATCCAGTAACACGTACCTGCCATCAATAGCCTGCGCTACCTTCCGGGCTATATCCAGAGCGTCGCCATCCACGGCGATATCGATATCGGCTGTCTCCCTGACCAGCAGCCAGTCACGGACAAAGCCGCCAACCACATAAGCTGGGCAGTTATGCTGAGTCAGAATCGAGGATACCCTGGACAGAAGACCAAGCAGGTCTGAATTGATGTCAGGCACAGACCCAGATTATACCCCGGGGCAGTGAAATTGTAAAGACTAGAAGATAGACTCCAGAGGATAGGATTCCAGTCGGGAACACGAAGCTAAAGCCTCGCGGCTAAATCCGTGATTTATTTGACGTGGCTAAATTATCACAAGCAAGACACTAAAGAGTCAGTATTCTCTTCGGAAAGTAACGCCAGCGGCGAAGCAATCTCTCCGGGGGGTAGCCATAATCGAGATTGCTTCGCACTGACTATCTGGAGGTTAATGCTCTATTTACCGCATTAAAAGCGTTAATGCGCCATTTAACAGGGCTGATGTCAAGCTCGTCACAGCCACTCTCAATAGTCGCTCGGACCTCGTCATTGACAAAGCCATTGTTATTCCTATCGCTCCCCAGCACAAATAGCAGTCCGGCCAACCCTGATACGTGAGCCGCCGCCATCGAAGTGCCACTCTTGCCGGCATATCGATTACCCGGCAACGTGGAATATATGTCCACACCCGGAGCGGCCACATCTACCCAATCGCCCTGACTGGACCACGAGGCTACGCAATCGTTAGTATCGGTAGCTGCCACAGCGATACAGTCGGAGTAGCAAGCCGGATACGCCATCTTTGTGCCTATTAAGTTGCCCGCCGCAGCTATCACAACAGCTCCTTTGCTCCAGGCATAGCTAATTGCTCTCTCTAATTCAAGAGATGACTCAGTGCTGACCAGGCTCATATTAACGACACTGGCGCCATGGTCCACTGCCCAGATAACGCCCTTAGCCGCTGCGGAGCTATAAAATACACCATGGTCGTCAGCCACCTTGACATTCATCAAGCGACAATCATTCGCCAGTCCGGCAATACCCACGCCATTATGCGCCGCGGCAGCAATTATGCCGGCGATATGCGTACCGTGACCATATATGTCATTAGCGGTCGGGCTATCGGTAAAATTAACTTCAGCTATCACCTTGCCCGCCAGGTCCTCGTGCCCCTTATCAATTCCCGTGTCCAGGACAGCGATAATAATGCCAGCCTCACCTGATGTAACTTCCCACGCCTGAGGCGCCATAATCTTCGGAATGGCCCACTGCCTGCCAGAATAGCCATCCTCAGAAACCACCACCGCTGATTCATAGCTGGCAGGCTCAGGTTGGTAATCAATCACCGCCACAGTGCCCAGGGCAGACTTGGAACCGCCCGGTAAAGCCTGAAAGGGGAGAAAACTTGCCGCCAGACAGAGGAGAAGCAAAACTGATAACCATATAAACGTTATTCTTGCCATTGCAACGTTAGTTTATATGGTGTAGCTCGTTTACGAATCACCTATAGGTAACGTTTTGATACGGTAGTTTGGTCACACTACAAACCAGTACTGAACTCCTAGTCAAACAGGACTGAAATCCTGAGAAGTTCTTCCACAGCAGCATTTATCCGGCAAAGGTATTAAAAATGACCGTATCTTCTCCTATTAAGCCTCCTCACCTTACTAAAATGAAAAAATTTGAGAATTTGAACGCGAAGGGCACAAAAACATGTTGACAAACCAATAGTAATATGCGAATATACATACTAGTGCTTCGCTTGGGCAAGCTCAAACGAAGCTTAAGGCGAGTCGTCAAGGAGGCAATTAGCTCGGGATAGCTCACGAACCGAAGAGCTTTGGGGGGGGCGATGAAGTGCCAGTTGCGATGTGGTCACTTGACTGGTGCTGAGCTAATAGTGAAACCGACCCATTTCGGGGTCGGTTTTTAGTTTAGGAGAAGACATAAGAGGTCTTTGCCAAAAGCCAGCGAAAGCGGGGAGGACAAAAATGGCTAATTTAAAGGTCTGGAAGTTTTTCTCTGTGTATATGGTGCTGGTGTTGGTAGTGGGGCTGGGAGTGGGACTGGCGCCGGCAAGCCCGGTAGCGGCAAATGGCATCCCGGCCACTCTATATGTGAGCAAGTGGACGGAATACGCGACGAACCCCCTTTTCGACCCAGTGGCTAAAGCATACTACCCCACTGTGGTCAAGGTCTCTGACACCGAATATAGGATGTGGTATGGTTCCAATTCAGGGATTGGCTACGCTACCTCCAGCGATGGTTTGACATGGACCGAGGTACAGAATCCTGTCACTGGTCTGACCAACGCAAACCATCCTCTGGTTGAATATATCGGTGGCAAATACATGATGTGGTACTGGGACAGCACACAACTGTACAGTATCAATGCTATACGGTACGCGGAGTCAACGGATGGAATAAACTGGATGAACGACCAGCCGCTCCAAAACGGCACGGTACCGATGATTTCTGGGGTATCTGGAGACTGGAATCGGGGTTCATACGGCGCAATAGATGTTTTGCATAACCCGACTGCAACCAATACTGGAACGAACCCATTCGATTATTCTTTTGCGATGTATTTCGATGGTACCACCGGGGGATTTGAGGAAATAGGACTAGGCTACTCACCAGATGGTATTAGCTGGAGTTTGTATGGCAAAGCATTGCCCAGAGGTAATGATGGTCCGCATGGGAACACGGACGATTGGGACAGTTCTTACACAACATTTGGCACCATCCTAAAAGAAGCCGATGGAAAATGGCACATGTGGTATTCCGGCGGGCAGAAGGATAGCAATGATGGAATAGGTTATGCCTATTCTTCCGATGGTCTGAATTGGGTAAGAGATGCTAGCAATCCAATTATGCACCAAAATGACGGCATACCCTGGAGAGCCAACCGCACCTACACCCCGGTGGTAATGGAGGATAGTGGCGTCTATAAGATGTGGTTCTCCGGTGTAAATGCTGATGAGACAAATTATGCCATCGGCTATGCCACCGCAGACGGTCCATTCCCATCAATTCAGTCCGCTGTCAATGTTGCCTCTCCCGGCGACACCATCATGGTGGCGACGGGGACGTATCGTGAGAACGTCGTCGTAAATAAAGAATTGACAGTAATGGCTGCCTCAGTACCCGTTGTGGATGCCGGAGGGACGCCAGGAGACAGTGATGTCATTGGCATTAAAATCACTACTAATAATGTAACCGTCGATGGTTTGACGGTAATAAATGCTCGTGGCACGGATAGTGTGGGAATTGCGGTAGCCAAAGATGTCAGGGGGACCACCATACATGGCTGCACCGTTTATGATTGTAACAATGGTATTTCCCTTTCTGAAACCGGCAGCGGCGCTGCTAATGTCATTGACCAAAACACCATATATAATATTTACAACGATTCAGGTTACGCGGGCATTGGAATCGTAATCTGGGGCAATAATGCAGCAAATAACGACAATTTTATTACAAACAATGAAATCCACCACATAGCCAGATGGGGCATTTCACTTGGTAGCAGTAATCCGGCGTGTATCAGCGCCAACAATACAATCTCCGGAAATAACATCCATGACAACAGTTTGACGAGCTCGGTTGGGGTGGGTCTGCTCTATGCCAACAGCAACACCATCACGGACAACACCATATCGGGTAATCAGATTGGCATCGGCTTAAACAACGGCTCCAGCAACAACATTGTCACAGGTAACACTATATCGAACAACAAGGATATCGGCATCGCATTCTATAATGCCAGCAACGGCAACACGGTCACCGGTAACACGGTAGAAAACAACACGGTTGGCATACTCCTTGAGAACGCCAGCGACAGCAACACCGTAGAAGACAATACAGTGTCATCGAATACCTGGTGTGGCATCGCTGTGGTAGCCTCGAGCAACAACAACATCGGTGGCAATACCTTATCATTGAACAATCCTGCTGGTGTACGCATTGAGAATGGCAGCAGCGGCAACACGGTTGGCGGTAACACGGTACAAAATAGCTCGCAGACTGGCATACTCCTTGAGAATGTTGGCAGCAGCAACACAGTAGAGGACAATACCATATCAGGGGGTGCCTGGGCTGGCATCGACGTCATAGCCTCGAGCAACAACACCTTCGCAGGCAACACCGTGTCGAATAATCCTGCTAACATCCGCATTAGGAATGCCAGCAGCGGCAACATGGTCACCGATAACACGGTAGAAAACAGCTCGATTGGCATCTTCCTTGAGAATGCCGGCGGCAATAATATCATAGAAAACAATACTGCGTCATCAAGTACCTGGGGTGGCATAAGCGTTGTAGCCTCGAACAACAATACCATTAGAGGCAACATTTTATCGAACGCTAGCGCTAACATTCGCCTTGAGGGCGCCAGCAGCGGCAATACCTTGGAAAACAATGACGTATCGTTAAGTGGCGGACCGAATATTATCGTCGACGCTTCGACTAACAACAGCATCAGCAGCAATAACATATCGGGCGGCGGTTGGGGTGGCGTACAGTTCGTTAACGGCGCTACAGGCAGCGTACATTTCAATAATATCCTCGGTAATTCGCCTGCGGGAGTCATCAATGACACCGGCGTGAACATCGACGCCACCAACAACTGGTGGGGGGCTAATGATGGCCCATCTGGTTATGGTCCTGGCTCTGGTGATGCAATTTATAACAACGTACTCTATGACCCGTGGCTGGTTCTCAAAACCAACGCCAACCCGACAGGCATCATCGTTGGTGGCGCAGATACTTCCCTCATCACCGCAGATATGACCATAAACTCGGATGACCAGGATACTTCAGGCTCAGGTCATATTCCTGACGGCACGGAAATCATCTTTACAACAGATAAGGGCTCGATTGGCAGCTTAACAAGCACTGAGACAACGACCAATGGTAAGGCAACGGTTACTTTGACCTCCAGCAAAACCGTAGAGACAGCCACTGTATGCGCTGAGGCACCTCACGGAGCGGCGGTGCCACAGGACCAGTACAAGGCATGCAGTGGGATTGACTTTGTTCCTGGCATACCACAGCAAGTAGGGACAGCTACGGGTACAGGGACAGCTACCTTTTCCTCCGACATTGGCCAGATTGCTGCTTTGACCGCCGTGGCCGAAGGGACACTGCCTGCGGCTGGCAAGCCAACGAGAGTTATCTTCCCACATGGTCTGTTCTCGTTCAATATCACCAAAATCGCCCCCGGCTCGACTGTAACTGTAACCATTACTCTCCCTTACAACACACCTGTGGGCACCCAGTACTGGAAGTGCCAGGGAGGTGTCTGGGTAGATTGCACATCGCTTTTGGGCGATGACGATGACGACAATGTCCTGACTCTCACCTTAACTGATGGTGGACTGGGTGATGCTGATGGGATTGCCAACGGTACTATCGTTGACCCGGGCGGGCCAGGCTCAGGAATTGGAGGTTTTGGCGGTGGAGGTAGCTTTGGTGGTGGAGGCGAAGCATCAGCAGCAGTTGCTGCCTCCGCAGTAACAATGACTGCAAACATGCTGGGGAACATAACTACAGCCAGAGTGAGCAGTAGTGGTATCCTCGATGAAACCCTCGTAGCCAGGGACGCTGCAGACAGATACAGGCTGGAAATCGATAAGAATGCTAGGGTGATGCTAGCTGGCAACAGAGTGCCGCTACTGCTGACATTCCGCGAGGAATCCACCACACCACCAGCACCCGAAAACGCTGTAATAGTAGGCAAGGTCTACGAGTTCAACGCCTATTCTTCTTCTTCGGCGACAGCGCCATCACCTGTGACCATATCACCACCGGCCAGACTTATTTTGACCTACGACTCCGATAAACTACCTCAGAATGTCTCGGAGGTATTCATTGCTTATTATGATACCGGGGATGGCTGGCTTGAGCTGTCACAAGTGCCAGGCGTCGTTGCCGAAATTGGCAAAGCCCATGGCATGGTAAGCCACTTCACGCCCTTTGCCGTATTAGCCAAGGTAGCAGAGCCGGCACCGGCTAAATTTAATGTGGGCAAGTTGACCATTACCCCGTCTCAGGCTAAGACTAACCAGGCAGTTAACGTTAGCGTTAATGTGGCTAACACCGGCGGCACAAGCGGAAGTTACACCCTTGATTTGAAAGTCAACGGTGTATCGAGGTCGACCAAGCAGGTGACCATTGCCGCCGGCAAGAGCCAGACAGTGGACTTCACCGTAACCGAGGCTCAGCCCGGGACTTATACTGTAGACATCGCCGGGCAGAGAACCAGCTTTGTTGTTGTGGGTACTGGTGCGCCTTTGAAGGGTGGTGGTTTGATTGCTGTTGTGATTGCAGCCGTCCTGGTTCTGGCTACCGTGGTGGTGCTGCTGTTATCCTTCCGCCGTCGTGCTTATTAAGTAGCCATTAAGAGAACAGGATAAAAAGGGGGATGACTCTTTAAGAGTCGCCCCCCCTTTTTTGGCGGTATCTAAATTAAGATGTTTTAGACTTTCCGAAGAACATGCAGGCAGGGTGACTCGAAAGCATCATGGTTACTCCCGCCCGCCATTTTGACCACTCCTTGCAGGTCTGCTCCTTCGCCGACTATTTTGTTATTTGCAGGATTGTCGCCTCAGTTTGACAAAACCAGCCCGGCTTCATGGATAGACTCGGCGTCTCCGTCAAGAAACACCTCGATATCATCCTTGCTGAATCTGCGGT
>CAZUEB010000020.1:0-15519 GCA_964619115.1 uncultured Dehalococcoidales bacterium | reverse complement strand
GGACATATGGTATATGCGACCTGTGCGGTCGGCCCATAGAGCCAGCCAGGCTTGAAGCATTGCCACAAGCGAATCTATGTATTGGGTGTAAAGCAAACCAGGCGAAGAATGCCAGAAGTAGAACGACAAGGTAGTGGGTGGCGAGGAGGACTATTCCTCATCATTGCTGCCTTTGTGGTTTCCTTAGACCAGATAAGCAAGTCGTGGGTCAACTCTCATTTGGATCTCTATGAAACGATTCCTCTTATTGGCTGTCTGAGTTTGACTCATGTACGCAATACTGGTTCAGCATTTGGTCTTTTCGCCAACCAGGCTTTCCTATTAGCTCTGGTATCTATAGTCGGGTTAGTGACTATTCTGCTTTTCTATCGTTATCTGTCTAAGTCTAATATTTTGGGTATCTTGGCTTTGAGTTTGGTTTTTGGTGGTGCTGTGGGTAATCTGATAGACCGAATGCGTTTTGGTTATGTGACCGATTTTATCGACGTTCGGCTGTGGGGCGATTTTCACTGGCCGACATTTAATGTTGCTGATTCAGCTATAACAGTTGGTAGCATAGTGCTGGTTATTTTTATTTTTTTGGTATTTAGGAAGGGAGATGGTAAGTCATCTGGAGCCAGAAGTTAGGATATTGCAGGTTGTCGAGTCAGCTATTCGCCTGGATAAATACCTGGTTAAGGAATATCCCGGGTTGTCACGCTCTCATCTTCAGAGATTGATTGAGCAGGGATATATTTTAGTTAATGATTGTGTAGTCAGAGCAAGCCAGAAGCTGCATGTCGGGGATAAGGTTTGTGTTGTGTTGCCGCCTCCAGAGCAGCTATCGCTTGTTGCCGAGTCTATCCCTGTTGATGTGGTTTATGAGGATGATGACCTTCTGGTGATAAACAAACCGGCTGGGTTAGTTGTACATCCATCCCCGGGGCATACCACACATACTCTGGTCAACGCACTTTTAGCTCGTTGCCCGGGTTTGCTTGATTTTGGCGATGCCATGCGGCCGGGTATAGTTCACCGTTTGGATAGAGATACCTCGGGATTGATGATTATTGCCAAAAATAGCTCTGCCCAGCAATGTCTTATTAGCCAATTCAAGGCACGGTCAGTATCCAAGGGTTACCTTGTGCTGGTTAAAGGTAAACTGACTCCGAATCAGGGTATTATAGATGCTCCCCTTGGGCGTGACCATTCCAATCGCAAACGGATGGCGGTAGTAGCTGGTGGCAGGCAAGCCAGGACTAGATATAAGGTTAAGGAATATCTGGGTGATTATACTTTGCTTGATGTTGCCACCGAGACAGGACGGACACACCAGATACGGGTCCATTTATCAGCCATAGGCTATCCAGTTGTCGGCGACACGGTATATGGTGTAAGGTCGGGTTGTGTTAAGCGACAGTTCGTCCATGCCTATCGATTGGGTTTCCGTTTACCTTCCAATGGGGAATGTCGGGAGTTCACCTGTGAATTGCCTCCAGACTTGAGACAGGCTATGAGGCTCATAGCTGGGTAAAGGTTAAAAAATTTTACCTTTTCTTATTGCCAATGCACGGATAATGTGTTAAATTGTACTTGAAGAGAGGTATCAAAGATGAAGGGTGCTGATAAGTCTTTTGAACAAATTAAGAGGGGTCAAATGGGGCGTGAGAGTGAGTTAATGTCACAACTGCTTGGGAAAAGCGAGTTTGGCGATCTGGAGACCTTTGAAGCTGATTCCGCTGTTAGGCGGAATGAGTTACTATTTAAAATCCAAACCGATATGGAGGATACAAAGAATGCCTTGAAACAGGCTGAACAGCTAGCTGATCGGCTCAGGCGAAGGTTGAGTGAGCTTGAAGGCATGTACCGTATCCTGACCAAAAAGTAAGGGTCCGGCATTAATCTATAACCGTTTTCTGTGTCTTTCAAAGATATTCCCTGGTTATATTAGCCTTATGGGGTGAGTTGTTATATTTAGTAAATACGGTCACTTGTGGTAAAAGCTAATATTCTTCGAGAGGAATCAAGAAGAGGAATCAAGGTTGGAGAAGAAGCCAAAGGAGTTTGCTTTAGAGTATGCTGGCTTCTGGATTAGACTGGGGGCGGGTGTTATTGACCTCTTGGTTTTAGTTTGTGCTGCTGGTATCATAGCCTATTTCTTCCCCGCCCCGATAATCTGGTTGACCAGTGGGATAGGAATATCGGTTGCTTATTTGTTTGGTTTTTGGGTCTGGCGTGGTCAGACGCCGGGCAAGATGGCTGTGGGAGTAAAAATTATTCGAACTGATAGCTCTCCGATTAAATGGCAATGTGCACTGCGCCGGTTCTTGGGATACATTGTCTCATTGGTAACTCTGTTCGTAGGTTTTATCTGGGTTGCTTTTGATGATCGCAAACAAGGTATGCATGATAAAATTGCTGATACATACGTGGTGAAGCTGCCGGTGAGGCAGGTAGCTTTCACAGGGTCTTACGCTCGAGGTGGGATTGGCTGTGCCTGAGGCAGCGGTGCGGGTTCGTTTCGCCCCCAGTCCAACTGGCTATCCTCATCTAGGTAATATCAGGACGGCACTGTTTAACTGGGCGTTTGCCCGGCACAACAACGGCGTTTTTATCCTGCGCATTGAAGATACTGATGTCGCTCGCCTGGTGGAGGGGGCATTAGATGTTATTTTGGAGAGCCTGCACTGGTTAGGATTGGATTGGGACGAAGGACCTTATTTCCAATCAAAGCGGCTTGAGCTTTACCGGGAGGCAGCCGACAGATTATTAAAGCAGGAGCTTGCTTATCATTGTTACTGCTCTCCGCAACGCCTGGAGTCAATGCGTCAGGAGCAAATGAAGCGAAAGCAGCCGCCGGGCTATGACCGCCACTGCCGCAACCTTACACGGGAACAAAGGGCTGAAATGGAGGCAAGCGGGATTATCCCCGTCGTGCGTTTCAAGTCGCCTCCAGAGGGCCAGACATACTTCAATGACTTGCTGCGGGGTCAGATAATTTTCGAAAACAGCACTCTTGACGATTTCGTTCTCCTCAAGTCTGATGGTTATCCTACATATCATCTGGCAAACATAGTTGATGACCATGAGATGGGGATTTCGCATGTTCTCAGGGCTGATGAGTGGCTATCTAGCACACCGCGTCATGTATTACTATACCAGGCGTTTGGTTGGCAGCCACCACAGTTTGCTCATCTGCCCATGATTCTGGGGCCGGATAGGTCGAAGCTGAGCAAACGCCATGGCGCTACGGCAATCACTGAATATCAAGAGCAGGGTTATTTACCCGAGGCAATGTTTAATTTTTTAGTTCTGCTCGGCTGGGCTCTGGACGATAAGACGGAGTTTTTGACGCGAGATGAGATAGTGAAGCATTTCTCCCTGGAGAGAATAAGCAAAACTGCGGCTGTGTTCAATAAAGATAAGCTCGAGTGGATGAATGGCGTTTATATCCGTGGTTTGAGCCTGGAAGAATTTGTCCAGCGAGCCATGCCTTTCCTGGAAAGGGACTTGCCTGCGGAAATCAGTCGTCCACTGGACGTTGGCTATGTGCGCCAGCTTGCGCACCTTGTCCAGGAGAGAGCTAAGATTCTGGCTGAAGTGCCACAGCTCAGCGATTTCTTTTTTGTGGAGGAACTGGAATATGATGCTGCCTTGCTCCTGAGTAAGCTCGACAAGGCTGAAGCAGTTAAAAGCCTTAAGGCTTCGGTTGCCACGTTGGATGGTTTGAGTGATTGGAATGCGGCTTCGCTGGAGGCTGTTTTCCGACCGCTGGCTGAAGAGCTTAAATTGAAGACCAGTGTGTTTTTTGGGCTGTTGCGCGTGGTGGTTACGGGAAGAACAGCAGCTCCGCCCCTGTTTCAGACAATGGAGGTATTGGGTAAGGAGCGGTGCCTTAAGCGGCTCAAAGCAGCTTTGGATAAGCTTTCGGCTTTTGAGACTGGCTAGAGCTTCTGGCAGTGGGGGCAGAAGTAGCTGCCGCGGTTTCTGATGGCAAGGCGCTGGATGGGCGTGCCACAGGCAGGGCACGGCTTACCGCCGAGATGAGCCACACAGAAGTTGGAATGGGCAGTGCCTAGCTCACCGTCTGGTCGTTTGTAGGTGTCAACGCTGGCGCCTTTGCTATCGATGGCTGAACGTAGAACGTTCACGATGGCTGTGTGTAGTTTTCTTATTTCTTGTGATGACAGGCTGTTTGCTTTTCGTAGCGGGTGGATTCTGGCAGCGAACAAAGATTCATCGGCATACATGTTGCCGATGCCGGCGATAAAAGCCTGGTCGAGAAGCACAGCTTTTATCGGCGCCTTGTGTTTCTGCAATCGTTTGGCTAGTGCCTTGGGGGTAAATTCGAGGCTTAATGGCTCAGGTCCGAGCTTGCCAATTATAGACTGTTCGTTTTCTACCAGCCAGATGGCTCCTAACCGCCTGCGGTCGGTGAAGACAATCTGACTGCTGTTATCGAGGTGGAAGATGACTCTGGTGTGGCGGTCGGCTTGTTCTGGATTCAGCAGCAGAGCCCCGGACATTTTGAGGTGGATAATTAGCACTTCGCCGCTGTATAGGTGGAAAATGAGATACTTGCCGCGGCGCTCAAGGCTGTTTATCTTTTGCCCTATCAGTTTTTGACGGAACTCTTTGACCGAAGGCTGGCGTACCAGCTTGGCATCCAGGACTGTAACGGCGGTGAATTGCCGGCCGATTATGTGAGGAGAAAGTTCGTTCCTTATCGTTTCTACTTCAGGCAGTTCAGGCACTCTTTTGATAGCCACCTTTGATTTAATTTTGGTGATAGGGTGCCTGTATTGTAGCCTAAAGCGCTTGTGTGTTAAATATTTGCTGGTTATAATCTTTGGGTAAAGCTGCCACGTTTTGTTCTAGTCTAAGGAGAGAGATGAGCTACAAAGGAAAGTTTGCGCTGGTAACTTGCAGCATACTTGCTGCTACGCTAGTGATATCGAGTTGCGCCAATCCAACTCAAGAATATTTTAACAAAGGTAATGAATACTTTGAGCAGGGGCAATATGATGAAGCCATCGCGGAATACACCAGGGCAATTGAGCTCGACCCACAACGCGCTGAGCTTTATTATAGCAGGGGCAATGTGTATTTCGAGAGGGGGCAGTTTCAAGCAGCTATAGCTGATTATGATAAGGCTATTGCGCTTGACCCGAAATTTGTCATGGCTTATAACAACAGGGGGCAGGCTTATGCCATGATGTCGCAGTTTGATAGAGCCATATCTGATTACGACAAGGCTATAGAATTAGACCCTAAGCTGGCTGTTGCCTATGATAAACGTGGTCTTATGTATCGTGATAAAGGAGACCTGGACAGGGCTATGGCTGGCTTCAATAAGGCAATAGAGCTAGACCCGAATTTAGCCAGGGCGTATTTTAATCGGGGTTACACTTGTAACAAGAAGGGCGATAAAGTCCAGGCAAAGAGTGACCTGGAGAAATGTATTGAATTGTCTACTGACCCCAATCTCACCAAGGCGGCGCAAGACCTGCTGGTGAGGCTATAAAATAACCTTTTTGGTTCTCATCTCGGGATATGGTGACAATTTATCCCATCTCGGCCCAGTTTTTGCCCAGCTTGATGTCTATCTTTAGCGGCACGCTGAGCTTTAAGGCTTGAGGCATCATCTCGGTTACCAGCTCTTTAATCACCCCTGTCTCCTCTGGGGGCACTTCGAAGAGGAGTTCATCATGTACCTGAAGTGTCATTTTGGTTCGCAAGTTCTGTTTTTTCATCTCGCGGTGAAGGTTGACCATGGCGATTTTGATGATATCGGCAGAGGTGCCCTGAACCGGCATGTTTATTGCCATTCTCTCAGCAGCTTCTCTAATCTGCCGGTTTGGTGAGTTGATTTCAGGTATGTAGCGCCTTCTACCCAGCACCGTCTGGACGTAGCCCCGCTCTCTGGCCTGGCTCTTGGTGTTTTCGATATATTCTTTGACGCCGGGATATTTCTCGAAGTAAGCGCTTATGAACTGGGCAGCTTCCTCTCGGCTGAAGCTGGTGGCTTGCTCCAGACCGTAGTCGCTCATGCCGTAGATGACGCCGAAGTTCACCGTCTTAGCCACCCGGCGCATCTCTGGAATCACCTTGTCCGGCGGGACATTGAAGATGCGGGAAGCGGTGGCGGCATGGACATCTTTATCTCTGAGGAAGGTGGCGATAAGCTCCGGGTCCTGCGAGATGTGGGCTAAAGCCCGGAGGTCAATCTGGGAGTAATCGGCGGACAGAAGTTGCCAGCCGGGCTCGGCGATAATAGCTTGCCTTATTCTGCCGCCCATCTCGGTCCTTATAGGGATGTTCTGCATGTTCGGCTCGCTGGAGGAAAGGCGACCGGTGGTTGTGCCGGTCTGGTTGAAACTTGTATGTAGCCTGCCTGTTTTAGGGTTAACGAAGGCAGGGAAAGCATCGGTGTAGGTTGACTTCAGCTTAGCCAGTTGCCGGTATTGCAGGACAAGTTCAATTATGGGATGAGTACCTTTTAGCTCTTCAAGCGCTGAGGCTTCGGTGGAATAGCCGCTTTTTGTTTTGCGCGACCTGGGAAGCCTTAGCTCTTCGTAAAGTATTTTGGACAGCTGCTGCGACGAGTTTATGTTGAACCTGTAACCGAGACTATTGTAAACTTCGGCTTCAAGCCTGAGCATCTCTTTGCCCAGGCTGTGTGACATATCTCGCAGCAGCTCGACATCTATAGCCACCCCATTTCTTTCCATGGCTACCAGCACTGGAACCAGGGGCATCTCCACCTCGCTGAAAAGCTGCCATAGTCCTTCTTCCCGCAGTTCGCCGTCGAGCATGCTCTTAAGTCTTAGAGTGATATCGGCATCGGCGCAGGCATAATCGGCGACCTCTTCGATTGTCGCCATTGCCATGGAGAGCTGCTTGGCACCTTTGCCGATTAAGTCGGTAATAGGCGTCATTTCGACACCCAGTTTATTGAAAGCCAGCGCTTTAAGCCCGATAGATTTCTCGCCCAACAGATATGCGGCAATCATGGTATCGAAGCTCAGGTTCTCAAGATTTATCCCGTATTCGGCGAGCACCGTCATGTCGAATTTGCCGTTTTGGGCTATTTTGGGGATTTTGATGTCTTCAAGCACCGGCTTAAGCCTGGCAGTTACCTGGGACAATGGAAGCTGGGATATCTGGCTTAAGCCACGGTGTCCAACCGGTATGTAGTAGGCTTCGCCCGGCATTGAAGATAGTGATATGCCAACGAGTTCACAAGCCATAACTTCCTTGGCGGAAGTCTCCAGGTCGACAGCGAATTCTTTGGCGGCTGACAACTGGGCGATAAGCTTATCCAGGGCTCGCTCGCTGTCGATTATGTGATAGTCCTTTTTAGATATTGGCTTGCTGGGAGCTATGGTTGGTGTCCCTTCTATATCCTCGGGCAGTCTGGCTAGCAATTGGGCGAATCCCAGTTCTCGGAAAAGTTCGACTACCTGTTGTCTGTCGTAGGCGCTGACCTGGCAGGCATCCAGATTCAGGGTCATGGGGATATCGGTAACTATTGTAGCCAGCTCCTTGTTTTGCAGACCACGGTCTTTATGGTCGCGGAGCAACGCCTGTAGCTTCTCCGGTGTTACTTCGTCGATGTGGGCGTAGATTCCATCGAGGCTGCCGAATTGTCGCAGCAGTTTGACTGCTGTCTTTTCACCGATGCCGGGAATGCCCGGGATGTTATCGGAGGTGTCGCCGGTGAGAGCTTTGAAGTCGGCGAGCTGGCCGGGGGATATACCATATTTCTCCTCGACACCTGACTCATCGTAGATTACCGTATCGCTGAAACCTCGCTTGGGAGACATTACCTTTGTGCTGGGAGATACGACCTGGAGCATGTCGTTGTCGCCGGTCACGATTAGCGTGTCTACGTTTTGCCGGCTGGCCTGGCAGCTCAAGGTCCCCAGAACGTCGTCAGCCTCATATCCATCGATTTCGAAGGTGGGAATATTGAAGGCTTCTGCCAGTTGATGAACCCGCTTTATCTGGCTGACCAGCTCTTCAGGAGTTTTGGGGCGTTGAGCCTTGTAATCCTCGAATTTCTCATGTCTGAATGTCGGCGTGGGAGGGTCGAAGGCAATAGCCCAGTGGGTCGGCTTGATTTCATTCAGTACCTTGAGCAGGGTGCTGGCAAAGCCCTGGACGGCGTTGACCATTTCCCCGGTCTTGGGTAGCGTTAGGGGAGGGATGGCGTGGAAAGCCCGGTGTACCAGGGCATTTCCATCGAAGAGTAGTAGCAACGGTTTATCTGACGCCATATTCTAAACCTTTTAATGCTATGTCATACTGAGCCTTTTTCACTCCCGGCATTCTGAATTCCCTTCTGTCATTCTGAGCGCAGCGAAGAATCTAAACCCTTTTTTCTTTATCCGCGGAGAGTTCTCCTCCGGCGAGATTCTTCCTTCGCTTGGCTCAGGACTCGCTTCGTTCTCTCAGAATGACATAAAGCGAAGGGTTCAGATTCATTATATAACAGGTTGACAGCCGTGGTATACTATTGCTCATTCCTCAAAGGGGGTTAAGGTGAAGAAAAAGGACTTGCTTTCTGTAGCCGATTTGAGTGCTGCGGAGACTGAGAAACTCATTGCCCAGGCGCTTGAGATGAAGCGTGGTACGGCGCCGCAGTTGCTGTCCGGCAAGATACTGGCTCTCATGTTCGAGAAGCCGTCTTTGCGTACACGGGTTAGCTTCGAGGTTGCGGTACATCAATTGGGCGGATATTGCTTCTATCTCTCGCCCGACGAGGTAGGTCTGGGCAAGCGAGAGCCGGTTTCCGATGTGGCTCGGGTGCTCGGCCGCTATGTCCATGGCATCATAGCCCGTACCTTTTCACACGAAAATCTGCAGATGCTGGCGAAGTATTCGACTGTACCGGTAATTAACGCTCTTTCTGATGTGGAACATCCGTGCCAGGCTCTGGCTGATATATTGACAGTTCGCGAGAAGAAAGGAAAGCTCAAGGGTTTGAACCTGGCTTACATCGGTGATGGCAATAATGTGGCTCATAGTTTGCTTCTGGTGGCGGCACAGACGGGAATTAACTTCCGCATCGCTTCCCCGCCCGGCTATGCGGTGAAGGATGAGATATTGCAGACGGCTAAAGGATTCGCGGCTCATAGCGGCAGCCAGATACTCTTAACCGAGGAGCCGGAACTGGCTGTGAAGTATGCCGACGTGGTCTATACAGATGTATGGACGAGCATGGGGCAGGAGGCTGAAGCTACAAAGCGTCGCAAAGACTTCGCCGGCTATCAGGTTGATGCCCGGTTATTGTCTTTAGCCGGGAAGGATGCTGTGTTTATGCATCCTCTGCCGGCTCATCATGGCGAAGAGGTGGCTATTGGGCTTCTGGACAGTCAATACTCTGTGGTCTTTGACCAGGCGGAAAACAGACTCCATCTGCAAAAAGCTTTGCTGGCTGAGATGCTTGGGCAAGGCTAGACGCACCAGCGGGCAAGTGGTATCCTTTAGTTATATCGGTCATTATCCTTGTAGTTAGTAGAATATGAAACCTGTTGTAGCTATAGTCGGTAGGGCGAATGTCGGCAAATCAACGATGTTTAATCGTCTGGCAGGTGGGTCGGTAGCTATCATCGAAGACCTGCCGGGGACGACGCGTGACCGCGTCTTTGCTGATGTTTCCTGGCTTGGGCAAGACGTGACTTTGGTTGATACCGGTGGTCTGGAGCTGAGACCAGACTCGTCGCTGAATCAAAAAGTTAGAGACCAGGCAGAGGCAGCCATAGCCGAGGCTGATGCCATTATTTTTATGGTGGACGTTCGAGATGGTGTGATTGCTGCCGACTGCGAGATATCCGACCTGCTGCGTAGCTGCAATAAGCCGGTAGTTTTGGTGGCTAATAAAGCAGATAATGCTAAGTTGGAGAGCCAGACAGCCGATTTTTACCAGTTAGGCGTTGGCAATCCGCTGTCTGTTAGCGCTCAGCATGGTCGGGGTATAAACGAGCTTTTGCAGGCGATAATACGTCTTCTCCCGGAGCCTTCTGTCGGTGTTGCTGATTCGGACAGACCGAAACTGGCTATTGTGGGGCGACCTAACGTAGGGAAGTCGATGTTGTTGAATGCTATTGTCGGTAAGGAGAGAGCTATCGTAGACCAAACTCCCGGAACGACCCGAGATGCCGTCGATACCGTTTTCAATTATCGAGGACAGGAGTTGCTGTTGATAGATACTGCCGGCATTAGACGGCGCGGGCGTTCAGGTACGGGGGTAGAATATTACAGCTTGATTCGAGCTTTGCGTGCCATTAATCGTTGTGATGTTGCCCTGTTGGTTACGGACGCCACTGAGTTTATCACTTCTCAGGATGTGCATATTGCCGGCTATATCAAGCAGGCGGGCAAAGGCATGGTACTGGTGGTTAATAAGTGGGACCTTGTCTCCGAGCAGCCAAGAGAAGCATACGTGCGGGAGATTCAGCAGCGGCTAAAGTTTATGGTTCATGTGCCTGTTCTTTATGTTTCGGCTAAATTCGGGCGTGGTATAAATGAGATAATAGTCAGGGCTCTGGAGGTTCTGCAAGAAAGGCGAAAGCAATTACCCGACCCGGTGGTGGATAAGCTTATTAAGGAAGCGGTGATGGCTCATACAAGGCCCAGAAAAGGCTTAAGGCAACTTGAAGTCATCCGTGCCTATCAAGCGGGCATCAATCCGCCGAGCTTTGCGCTTCTGGTTAATGACCCTGAGCTGGTGCACTTCTCTTATCAGCGCTACTTGGAAAATAAGCTACGGCAAACCTTTGGCTTTTCTGGTACCTCATTGCGGATTCTTTTCAAAAAGGCGAAATCAAGAAAGCTTCAGAAAGCGAGGGGTGAGAAGGCATGATAGTCGCCAAATTCGTTTTTGTTGCGGCGATTGGTTATCTAATGGGTGCTATTCCGTTTGCTTTAATAATCAGCAACCGGATGGCAGGGATTGATATTTCCAAGCACGGCAGCGGTAATCTTGGTGGTACCAACGTGTTGCGTGTTCTGGGTTTCAAGGCAGGAGCTCTCACAATGGCTCTCGACATAGTCAAAGCATTTGTGCCGGTGCTGCTGGCCAAGTTCATCATAGGTGATAGTGTACTGTACATAGCCGGTTTTCCTGTTAATTGGCAATGGGGTCAAGTGATAACGGCATTGATGGTGATGGTTGGGCACAACTGGTCAGTATATATAAGATTTCGTGGTGGTAAGGGCGCAGCCGCTTATTTTGGTAGCTGGTTTGCTATTTTCCCTGTGGCTGCTTTATTCGGCGGTGCGATTTTGATAGTAACGGTTTTGCTGAGCAAGTACATGTCCTTGGGTTCTATACTCGGCTCATTGAGCATTTTGTGTTTTTTCATGGTACTGACGGTGGTTGATGTGTCTCCACCTGTGTACCTGGTTTATAGCGTAGTGGCTGCAGCCTTGATTATTTATCAACATCGGAGCAATATCAGCAGGTTGCAGGCTGGGACTGAAAGCAGGATGGGCCGAGGTCGTAAAATATGATAACTCTGTGAGTTATGTCAGTAACCACAAGCGCATGAAAATTCGTTTGTCTTTTTAGAAGGTAACTAGTTATGTCCAGAGTTGCTGTTATCGGTGCTACTACCTGGGGCAATACCCTGGGCAGGTTATTGGCAGACAAAGGGGCGATGGTCAGCGTTTGGGCACGAACGGAAGCTAAAGCGGATGAGCTAAGGCAAGAGTGCGATGGAAATCTGTCGAAAGAAGTTTCCACTTGTTGCCTCTCATTTACCGCTAATCTTGCTGACGCATTGCATGCAGCAGAGTTTGTTATCTGTGCCGTGCCGGCTCAACGTATGCGGCAAAACATAAGGCTGAGTAATCCTCATTTGAACGCTTCTATGGTACTGATAAGCGTGGCTAAGGGGCTCGAAGCAGAAACCGGCAAAAGGATGTCAGAAGTGATAGCCGATGAGGCTGCCCCTGTCTCTCAAAATATGATATGTGCTCTATCAGGGCCGAATCTTTCCGGGGAAATTAACCAGGGCTTACCTGCTACCTCGGTAGTAGCTGGACGGGACATGGAGGTTAGCAAAAAGGTGCAGAAATTGCTGGATTCACCCAAATTCTCCATTTTTGTCAGCGATGACATTATTGGTGTTGAGCTATGCGGTGCCTTAAAGAATGTGATTGCATTAGGGGCTGGAATCATGGATGGCCTGGATATAGGTAACAATGCCAAAGCTGCGTTTATAACTCTGGGTTGGAGCGAGATTGTTACGCTGGGGGCAGCATTAGGAGCTAAGCCGGGCACTTTTTATGGGCTGGCTGGTCTGGGTGACCTAATAGCTACGGGTAACAGCTCATTAAGTCGCAATCATTATGTAGGTTACGAATTGGGCAAAGGGCGACTTCTGAGTGACATCATCAGTTCTATGTCACATGTTGCTGAGGGGGTTGATACGGCTATAGCCGCCCACGGTTTGGCGAATAGGTTGAGACTTGAAACACCGATCATAAACCTTATATACAGCGTGTTGTTCGAGTCCGTGCCGCCGACTGAGATATCAAGGCGGTTTAAGAATGGACTGAAACCTGAATCAATCCTTTAACCTCTAATTGCGCGCCTCTCGTTATTCGATAATTTCGTGGTTTTCGGTTTCAGGCGTTTTCGCTGCGGGCAGAGTTTTGGCTAATTCTTCGAAAAGTCGCCGCTGGTTGGCATCCATAGATTGTGGGGTTATTACATTGATTATGACTATCTGGTCTCCCTTGCCTCTGCCGTGAAGCCGGGGTACGCCTTTGCCCTTGATGTGAAATACCTTCCCGTTTTGAGTCCCCGGCGGTATCTTCAATTTTGTTGTGCCATCCAGGGTTGGTACTTCTAACTCATCTCCCAGGGCAGCCTGCGCGAAATTAACGGGCAATTCATATAAGATGTCGGAGTCTTTGCGGACGAAAAACTTGTGTGGCTTCACGGAAAAGTTGATGTAGATATCGCCCGGTGAGCCGCCATATATTCCGGCGTCGCCTTCATTACTTAGGCGCATTTGATAGCTTTCGTCTATACCTGGGGGAACGGTAACAGTGAGTTTGCGCTTTATCCTTTCCTTACCGCTACCTTTGCACTGACGGCATGGGTTGTTAATCACCATGCCTTCGCCTTTACAGTGCGGACAGGCGGTGGTGTGGACAAAACGCCCGAAAAGGCTTTGCTGGGTTCGGCGTATTTCGCCGTTTCCATTACAGTTAGGGCATTTTTGAGGGTTTGTTCCCGGCTGGCTGCCGAGACCCTGGCAAACGGAGCAGTTTTCGATGCGCGAAATCTCGAATTGTTTCTCTATACCGAAGACAGCTTCCTCAAAAGAAAGGGTCAGGTTAGCTCGAAGGTCGCCCCCTTTTTGTGGGGCACGGCGCTTAGCCCTGGCGGTAGTGGCGCCGAAGAAAGCATCGAAGATGTCACCCAGGCCGCCGAAGCCGATATCTTCGAAACCAAACCAGTCCGCTGTGGCTACATTGCCGTAGCGGTCATAAGAGGCGCGCTTTTTGGCGTCGGAGAGAACTTCATAAGCCTCGTTTATCTCTTTGAATTTCGCTTCAGCTTCTGACTCATTGTTGTGGTCAGGATGATACTTGAAGGCTAACTTACGGAAAGCTTTCTTGATTTCCTCGTCGCTGGCGTTTCTTGAAATGCCAAGTATTTCGTAATAGTCCCGATTGCTGGGCATAGAGAAATAAACCTCAACTTTCCAGTATAACCTACAGCTCAGTTTTTTAGCAAGTTTCAGATTAGGCTATTTCGTCAAAGCTGTAGAATTTGTTTTGCGTATTGTGGTGATGTATGATTGGTTGTTAGATGAAAGAGAAACTCAGCCGGGTTTTAGCTTTGCGACGGAAGGTGAGTCTAAGTGGCAGAGGGTTGACTGAGGCGGCGGTACTCATCCCGATTTTCTGCAAAGATGGTGAGTATCATATCCTTTTCATCAAGCGGAGCGACCAGGTGCAGCATCACAAGGGGCAGATATCATTTCCGGGTGGAGCTCGTAGCGAGACTGATGCTAGCCTTCTGGAAACGGCGCTTCGAGAGAGCTGGGAAGAGATTGGATTGGAAGTCAAGGATGTGGAGGTTCTTGGAGAGCTGGATGATACTCCTACGACAACATCTAGTTTCAATGTATCGTCTTTTGTAGCTTTTGTTCCTTATCCTTACCAGTTCACTTTAAGTCCTTACGAGATAGACGAAATTTTCAGCGTGCCAGTTTCAAGCTTGTTGTATGAAGCCAAGCGGGGAGAAGAGCGTTACACTTTTGACGGCGAAATTTATGTTGGTTATTCCTACGAGTATGAGGGGAGGGTGATATGGGGAGCTACAGCGCAGATTGTTCGGCAGCTTCTTGAAGCTTGGCAATCGGCGAGTGGAGCTCAGCAATAGACGTTTTTAGCTTTTGGCTTCTGTTTTTTTACCCTCAGCTATTTGCTTCGACTTGACCTTTATTTGCTTTGGTTTAGCCTCTTCTGTCTTGGGCAGGGTTAGGGTGAGAACGCCATCTTCGAATACCGCCTCTGCCTTATCAACCTTGACTTTAACTGGTATGGGAAACGAGCGGCTGAAGCTACCGTAGCGCCGCTCCTTATAGAAGTAATCCTCCTCCTTGACCTCCTGTTCTTCCTTGTGCTCGCCTTTGATATTGATTGTACTATCAGTGATGGAGATATCTACCTCTTCTGGTTTAAAGCCAGGGAGAGAAGCCTTCACAACTACGTCATTTGCAGTCTGATGCATGTCTATAGGCAGTTCTAGCTCTCCAACCCTGGGCCAAAGGCGCGGAGTACGGACAAAACTGTCCTCAAACAGCCTGTCCATGGCATCTCTCAAACTTGTCATCTCTCTGAATGGTTCCCATCTTACAATGTTCATTTTTTTTACCTCCTTTGTGTATTTATATTCTGAGCTCCACTTATAGGAAATTATAAGATAGTTAAATAAATTTATCAAGTATACTAATATATTATATCAATATGTATGGAGCATATATTTGACAAATATTGATAAATTATTTAAAATAGCACAACTAAAGGACTTAGGGTGAACTTTATGCCAGGTAAAGATTATTATTCGATTTTGGGTGTGGCCCGTAGTGCCCCTGAGAAAGAGATAAAGCAGGCTTATCGGCGTCTTGCCCGTAAGTATCATCCTGACGTTAATCCCGGGGATAAGGCGGCTGAGACCAAGTTTAAAGAGATAAACGAGGCATATGAGGTGCTTTCAGACCCGGAAAAGCGCAAAAAGTATGATCAATATGGTGACCAGTGGCAATACGCCGACCAGTTTGCCAAAGCCGGTCAAGGGGCTCAATGGGATTTCAATAAGGGTGGTACCTCCACCACCTTTGATTTTGGTGACTTAGGCGATTTAGGTGACGTCTTTGGTGGTGTTTTTCGGGGCTTTGGTACCGGCCCAGGTACTGCACGACGTTATGCCAGGGCCAAGAGTATGGAATATCCTGTAGAGGTTACCCTGGAGGAGGCTTATCATGGGACAAAGCGTGTTCTTCAACTTCAGGC